>NZ_JACNAC010000053.1:0-44509 GCF_017349775.1 Pseudomonas sp. GW460-12-10-14-TSB1 | reverse complement strand
GATCAGGATGCGTTCAAGCGGGTGCCCTGGGGCAAGGCGATGATGTGGATCTTCCTGCTCAGCGACACCTTCATCTTCACCTGCTTCCTGACCGGCTACATGTCGGTGCGCATGAGTGCCACCGCTCCCTGGCCGAACCCCAGCGAAGTGTTCGCCCTGACTATCGGTGGCGTTGAAATCCCCTTGATCCTGATCGCCATCATGACCTTCGTGCTGATCAGCAGCAGCGGCACCATGGCCATGGCCGTGAACTTCGCCTATCGCCGCGTGCGCGGCAAATGCGCAGCCCTGATGCTGGCTACCGCAGCCTTCGGGGCGACCTTTGTCAGCATGCAGGCGTTCGAGTGGAGCAAGCTCATCGCCGAAGGCGTACGCCCCTGGTCGAACCCCATGGGCGCCGCGCAATTCGGGGCCAGCTTTTTCATGATTACCGGTTTCCACGGGCTGCATGTATCGGTCGGAGTCATTTACCTGTGCATCGTCGCCTTCAAGGTATTGCGCGGTGACTACGAGCGCTCCGGCAACTATCAGATCGTCGAGATAGCCGGCTTGTACTGGCACTTCGTGGACCTGGTGTGGGTATTTATCTTCGCTTTCTTCTACTTATGGTGAGCCTGCAGAGGAGTACCGGCGATGGCACATGCACAAGGTCAGCAGCATCCAGTGAGCTTGTACCTGAAGATCTGGGGACTGTTGTTCGTACTCAGCACCCTGTCCTACCTGGTCGACTACTTTCACTTCCAGGGCTACTTCAGATGGTCGCTGATCCTGGTGCTCATGTTGTTGAAGGCTGGCCTGATCGTTTCCATCTTCATGCACATGGCCTGGGAACGCCTGGCGATGGTCTACGCCATACTCGTCCCGCCATTGTGCCTGCTGGTGCTGGTGGGCCTGATGGCAGCCGAGGCGGACTACGTGTTTTCCACCCGGGGGATTTTCCTCGGGCAATGACCGGCTTCCGCCTCCGGCATTCAAGCGTCGCTATATCGTGCGCTTGAACTGATGCCATTTCTGCAGCCAGGCCACTACCCAGTGAGGGGATGCCGCGCCGGTTCCGGCGAGCTGTAGCTGTGGGTGATGGCTGATGACCCGATCCAGGACCGTTTCCTGAGCGGGTTCTACATCCACGAAGAAGATGTGCTCGCCGTCCCTTAGCGTCTTTTTCAGATTGCTGAAGTGGGCATTGGGCACCTGGATACCGAAGAAGCCGCCTTCCCAGATACAGAAGCCCAGGATCACGATCGCCAGAAAGATGAACGGCACCCAGCCTGCCGCGGACTCGGTCCAACCTGCCAGATAGGCACCGAGCAGTACCAATGCCGCGAGCGGTATGCCAATGACCGCGCCAATCTCGCCAGAGTGGACGACATCCTGCTTCATGAGTGAGTTCACATCATGCAGGTGATGCTGTTCCACATCCGCATCCCGGTCGCTGAGCACATGAATCTGTTCGGTACTGATGCCGCTGGCTTCCAGCTCGCTTTCAACGGTTTCCAGATCGTCGAGATTATCGCTGATGTAAAAGTGTCGGTTCATGAGTCACCTCCTACTTCATCGTCGCAGAGGCCCCCATTTTTTCTGCAGTCGTTATATGAAATTCCAGACCGTTTTCCTGTCGCTCTGGATAACACCGCACGCTTGTTGCTAGCTAAAAAAGTATAGCACCCACCTTGGCAACGCCTTGCCAGCCGGGGGCTGCGGGCACATAGGGCAATCCGGGGGGGCGTGAATCCTTCTGTTCGATGGCAGGCGAAGTGGGGATTAGCAGTCGGTGCCCGCTGTCTCAGGAGGTAAGACTATGGAGCGAGACGGGACATTAGCCCAGAAACAACAAAGCCCTCGCATCGTTGCGAGGGCTTTGTTTTGTAGGGTGCCGCACCGGGAGTCGAATCCAGACACTGCTTATGCAGTGTCTGCCTCAGCGTACACCTGGCGATTTGTTACTTGCTCAGTTTGACCGCCAGTTGTGCCACGTACTGGCCCTGGTGACGAGCGATGTCCAATTCACGAGCATCAGGCTGGCGAGAGCCGTCACCACCGGCAATGGTGGATGCACCATAAGGCGTGCCGCCGCCGACACTGGAAGTATCGAACAAGGCTGGCGAGCTATAACCGATGGGCACAATGATCATGCCGTGGTGAGCCAGGGTGGTCCACGTGGAGGTAATGGTCATTTCCTGGCCACCACCGGTACCCGTCGAGGTGAATACACTGGCGAGCTTGCCAACCAGGCCACCCTTGGCCCACAGCCCGCCGGTCTGGTCGAGGAAGTTGCGCATCTGACCCGACATGTTGCCGAAGCGGGTCGGAGTACCCAGGATGATTGCGTCGTAGTCGCCCAGTTCGCCTGGTGTGGCAAGCGGAGCGCTCTGATCCACCTTCCCATGGGCAGCCTTGAAGGCTTCCGGGTCCATGGTCTCTGGTACTCGTTTGAGGGTGACCTCAACCCCGGGAACGCTCCGGGCACCTTCCAACACGCTCTGGGCCATTGTTTCGATATGGCCGTACATCGAATGATAAAGAACCAATACCTTAGCCATGCGTACTTCCTCTTGAGGTGTGTTTTGAGCTGACTGACTGCCTGTTAAATAGGCGACCAGATTAGTTATCCATCCCACCGTTTCACCCTGCATCTGCGTGAGTCGTGGCGCATGATCGATCTAATTGGCTTCTGTGAATATGAGAAAATATCGAACGGGATGTTCGAGAAAATTGATCGTTGTAAAACAACGGTAACTGATGAGGATGACTGTTCTTTTAGGAGCAGGTCATGAATGTTTTTACTTTTTGCGGCAGGAATACGTTTTTAATTGATTGAAAAGTATAAGAAATATATTTGGATTAAATAATTGATAGCACCCTTGATGGGGGCTTGGAGCGCGGCGTAGTGCTGAAGGGGATTTGAAAACGAGGAGGGGTGTCGGACAAGGCTCTTGGCGTGCCAGTTTACCAACCCTGGAAACGACAAAGGCCAACCCGAAGGTTGGCCTTTGACTTAATTATGAAAACCTCAGAATCGCCCACTAATACCCAACAGTGGCCCCTTCTGGACAATGTCGTAGACAAAACCGTCATGGCGATAATTCACCCCCATGGCCCGGTAACCGGCCACCGCAGAAAAGCCGGGCAAGAACTCTCAGCCCGCCAGCGCGGTCCTGCCAACATTAAGCAGCAGCCACTACAAAAGCATTCAATGCATACGTCGCCAGTACTTGCGCAAAGTTGCCACGCAACACTGTGGTTGTGGTTCCTTCATTCGAATCATAAACTTGCATTTGCGTGTCGCTGATGATGTAAATGCCGATGACATGCACATTATTTCCCGCCCAGATTTTAGTGCCGGTTCTGTAGGCCGAAAATTCGTTAGTAATCAGGGTCTTCGACTTATACGTGCCGTGTATCGCCTGCTCCGCCGCTGTTACTTGTGAGGCCAAACTATTCGATGCCGCAATCACTTGCTGAGCCAACTGAATTTTGCCCGGATCGTCAAAACTGCGAATATCGAACTGTGCCGGATGTTTGGCATTATTGAGCCAGGCGCTTGATAGCACCGCGCAAAACTGCCCTACATTAATCCAGTCGCCAGCAGGCATGGTCGATTGAATGGTGTAGACGACATTGGGCATGCCTAGTGTCAGCGGATTCACCCAAAGAAAAGGATTAGGAGTAGTAATGCTACCTACGGTGATGGTATTAGCCATGACTTTCCCTGTGCGTTATGGTGAGTAAAATTAAGGTGTCCAGCATGGCAAGCCTGCAGCATCCGCGATGTTATGCGCTGCCATTGTCAGGAAATACTGTTTTTTCGCTGCAACGGTCGCTGTCGGCGCTCTCCATGCATCAAAAATATTGGTATAGACCGTATCGTGGTTGACGGCTTTCAGACAGGTATAGGCAACTGTATCGAACTTACTACCGGGGTCATCCGGGCGGGTGTTGGTTCCCACGACCAGATTACCCTGAGTCCAGGCCAGTAACGATTGCCAGACTTCTACGGCTTCGGAATTTTGCGGCGCATGCAGCCCGGCGACCAATTGCGGTATATCCCCCTGGAATGAACCGAGATTGACAGTACGGGTGCCGATAATGGCAGTAATCAAGGTCGTTCTGTCTGCATCGCTGGTAAAGTTGGCGGTACCAAAGCTGACCAGTTCTTCCCACGGAATAATATGGTGGCGCGACAAGCCGGTAGCGATTGAATCACTAAAGGGATAACTGGGTCGGGCTGCCATAGTTGAACTGGATATAAAACTACATAACAAGGCAAAACAAAGCATTATTTTCTTCATGATGAACTCCTTTAAGTATAAGTACCGATGGCCGTAGCCCATCGATCAGACAAACTCGCTCTTACTCGAATAATCGAGTTTATAAAGCGACGGGCTCTGGCTTTGGAAAACTCCATTGGCCATTCAGTGTTCATTCGGATGACATCCTGAGCGTCGATGGCAACCGGTTCACGGATATGAACAAACCGACCCAAGCCTCCACTCTCCACACTCTTGTCCATGTAGAGGTCGGACTCGGCACGAGCAAAGTTATCGACCCCCACCAGCGTCGTCGCGTCAGCGGATGACTGAGCGTTTGCACTCGCAAAAGTGGCCAACGTCAAGGCGACGATGCAGGCCGTGGATGAGTCCGGCATGTAAGCCTCTAGGTCTTTTAAGTGGGCATTACCTTTTCAGACTTTATAAGAACACCCCGCTGGAAACTTGCCATTTGGTGCCAAAAGCACAGCGAGCAAGTGCCGCGAAGGCAACCTTTGAAAGGCGCTCAATAGTGGGGCGGGAGGGTCAGGCGAGGATGTTGGCGATCATCTTTTAAGAGGGCGCGGTAGCGCGACGGCGAGCTTCCGGTCCAGCGCTTGAAGGCTCGGGTAAAGTGCGCTTGATCACTGTAGCCAACCATGTAGGCAATTTCGGTTGCGCTGTACTTACCGCTGGCAATCAGTTGTAGCGCCTTGCTGCGACGGGTTTCGTCCCGCAGGTCTTCGAAGTCGATGCCGCAGTATTTGAGACGACGCTGTAGCGTTCGGGAAGACAATCCGATGTTTCTTGAAATAGCGGTAAGTTTGGATCGATCCTGATCCGCGATCCGCTCGATAAGCACACCGGCGGCTTCCGCGGTCGATTTCAAGGCCTCGGTGACTTTCCAGGCGTCATCCCGGATGGGTTGCAGAGGGGCGTCGAGCAACTCGCGATCGAATTCGATCATGTTGTGCTGCGCGTTCATGTGCAGATTCGGCCCCAGGTATTCTTCCAGCGCCTCATCTCCTTGTTGCCTCGGATTTTGCAGATGCACATGGATGGCGCATGGCTCACCGGACATGAGCGGCACTTTTCTCAGCAGCGCCAGAGTGCCGAGAATGACCTGCTTCGGATCCGCCCCGTGCTGTCCGGTGAATTGCTGGATCAGTTTCGCCGTACGGCCTTCGGTGACGATGCTTACGTCGCTTCCTTGATGCAGTAAGTCCGTATGGATCGCCGCCACTGCGCACGCCTGAGCGAGATTGGACGAGCCCAGGATCAACTCGCCCCAGGCGCCGAGTGAGCGTACTTCGACCAGGTGCCCCACCGTTGCCCCCGCGAAAGGGTCCTGTGCGACCGCGGCCATTTCATTGGCTATATGAAAGCAGGTCGTTCGCGGCACCCAGGCGTCCGAGTATTGAAAAATCTGAGGGGAAATACCGTAACGCCGCAAAAACTCCAGCGGCGACACCCCTCGCATGCTCAGATAGGGGGCTATTTGCCGAAGAGTGCTGAGTTTGATGGACGGCGCAGCATTCGTCATAAGCGTTCGCACCTGTTTTTAAAGGCAATGCACGTGAAGACCGTCTTAGCCCGCAGGGAAACACTAGCGCAAAACTTTTGCCAAGGTAGAGGCCGTCGCCGTCGAAAGCTTGTAGGCGCAGTTGGTGGGCTTGGCTGAGCGGCAAGCCGAATCGGAGAATGGAGCAGTGAGGCGCGACATAAGGGGACTCCCCTTTTATCGAATTGCCTTAGCCCCAAAACGAAAAAACCCGCCAGAAGGCGGGTTTTTCGGGGGTTCCAGAGATTTTGAAAGCTTTCTATGGAACCTTGTATGGTGCCGGCACCAGACGAACGGTAGCGGTCAGTGGGGCTAGGTTTTCTGCGGGTCTGGAGTTCGGTGGAAAATTTGGCGTACCCCAACTAGTAACTATAAATAAATCAGCTAGTTATGGCTTTCAGTGGAATCGAACTCGGGATTTTTTAGATGTCAGCACGTTGTCGGTCTGCAAGTAATTCAGAGCCGCATACGGAATGGTAAACCTCCCGAATTCGAACGTTGTTGATCATCCCCTCCGTCGAGAATAGGTAGGAATCCGCCAAAAGCTGCCGTGGCGACAGGCAGCACACGGCCAAAAGCAGTCATCGACCGTCTAAATATTCAGGGGCAATACACGCCGAATTTTCTCCAGTCAGTTTGTCATTGGCATGGGTATCAGTTGACACCCAAGCTTTAGACCTTTTCGACTATTCCGCCCCCTAATTGGCCATGCTACAGTCCAGCTATATCCCTTTACCACGGATGGAAATATGCGCATCTCCTTTCAAAAAAATTCGACCCACTCTCTTTCTGGATGCCCGATTCATGACCATCTACGTTGACAACGTCAAAGTGAAATGGGCAGGCAGCGAATGGTGCCATTTGGTCGCCGATACATTAGATGAACTGCATAGCTTTGCTTCACGAATAGGTCTTCGGCGCCAATGGTTTCAAAGCTCCGCCTCTTATCCGCATTACGATATTAAGTTAGCAGTTCGTACGAAAGCTATACAGCTTGGAGCGGTGCCAGGAACGAGAAAGCAGATAATTGAGTGCGCAAAAAAATTAAAGGTGGAGTATCAGATGCTTAAAACTGATTCTGCGCCGCAGCTGAACCTTCTGTTTTAAACACGAATTTCCAACTGGAGCTATCAGTGTTTATAAAAGGCGATACTGTTGATGATATTTTAAAGAAAATATTTAAAGAAATTCTTGACAACGGCACAGAGGCCGAGCCAACAAAAGGCAGAACAAAAGAGCTATCCGGCGTGCTGCTGAAGTTAACAAATCCTCTGGGAAGATTAAGCCGTACCGAAGGCAAGGGAAAGATCTTCAGTTGCTTGGGCGAACTCCTTTGGTATCTTTCTGGCTCGAATCAACTGAATCAGATTCAATATTATATTCAGGACTATCATAAGTACTCAGATGACGGCAAGACAATATTCGGAGCGTACGGACCAAAGTTATTCGGTGCTAACGGTCAACTTCCAGCAGTTATCGAGATTTTAAAGGAGCGAAACTCTACCAGGAAAGCAGTCGTGCAGCTATTTTCCAGTTCAGACATAAAAGCACCTCACAATGATATCCCTTGCACCTGTACGCTTCAGTTTTTAGTCCGAGAAGGCAAGCTCAGCCTCTACACTTCCATGCGCTCCAATGATGCTTTCAAGGGACTCCCCCACGATATTTTTGCGTTCACAATGCTCCAAGAGTTGGCTGCCCGTAAATTAGGTATACCCATGGGAGAATATGGGCACTACGTAACTAGCTTGCATCTCTACATGGTTGACGTGGAAAGAGTTGAACGTTTCCAGAATGAAGGCTGGCAGGAAAAAGTCTATATGCCCTCAATGCCCACTGGCGATCAGACTAGCAACGTCCTCAAGCTACTTAAACATGAAAGAGAGCTTAGAAGACTAAATAAAATAGCTACTGACAAGCATTCTGATGGTTACTGGAGAGACCTATCAATTCTTCTTGAGGTTTTTAATCTTGTGAAAATCAAGAGTTTCGCGCAACTGACATTCATTGCTCAGTCGATAGAGAACGATGAGCTAAGAAGTCTAGCTGTACGAAAAATAAAAATATCTCAAGGAAATGGAGTGTAAATTGCGAGCGCCCGATCATATCGAATCAACTTCTGATGCTCAACTGGTCATATTGAAAAAAATGATCAGCCTCATTTCTGAGCAACCACTGCATACATTGGATGTCATCAACTGGGCCGCCCCAATTCCTTACTTTGGTGACCCGTGCAAAGCGACAATCGCAACCGTCGGTTTGAACCCCAGTGACAGGGAATTCGTGTCGTCGGAGGGAACAGAGCTCAACGACTCATCTAGGCGGTTCCACACACTGACATCTCTTGGATTGGCTAGCTGGAATGAGCTGACGCTCGAGCAACTAGAGTCCATACACACTTCCTGTACGGAGTATTTTTCCAGAAACCCTTATGATGCTTGGTTCAAACCCTTGGACCTTCTGCTAAGTGGAACCAATGATTCATTTTATAGCCCGCTATTTCATGCTTGCCATTTAGATCTTATACCTTATGCGACAGGCATAAAATGGGCTTTTCTGAAAACTTGGCAACGCGATTCGTTGCTGACCATATCCGCCGGTTTCTTAGGTCAGGTTTTAAAATACTCCCCCATTAAGATGCTGGTTTTAAACGGAAAAACCGTGGTAGAAAATTTTGAACGAGCGTGCGACGTGTCGTTCCACAAAGAGCCAATGGAGGCTTGGTGCTTGCCGCGAAAGAACGGAAACCATATTAGCGGTTTTAGCTATGAGGGAAAAATTTCGCGGATGGCAGATATCAATATCGGGAAAGATGTGTATATATTAGGTTACAACCATAATATCCAAAGTAGTTATGGAGTGACCTCTTCAGTGCGTACGTCCATTCAGGAGTGGATCTCGCAGAAGGCCAAGGAGATTTTAAATTGATACAGCCTAGACAAGCCCTCAAGCAGACATTGAGCGCTAAACTCGATCAAGTCGTGAACGATGGTTTAATGCTCCCTGGGGTCGTAGCGTTAGAGAACAAAGCTGCACTTCTGGAACAACTGGTAGAAAGCATTAGGCGAGTCGACTACGTTGCTGCTATTGCTTCAAGGCCCATTAGTCCGAATCGTGCGGATCCAGGTAGTGACTACTTCGATCCGATACGCGCTGCCGTCTTGAAGGCGCAAGCAGGAGAATTAGAAGAGGCGAGCTGGCTAATTTTCTTGGCAACGCATTTTGGTAAAGCCAATCGAACAGGTTGGCTCTTAATAAAAGATGTGTACGGTAATCTCGGCGCTGGGCACAACTGGACCTGGCCTTTGGTAAGCACCGACCCCGTGGCCATGAGCACATGGATTGGTCGTAATCACGCTGTACTGAGGAGCGGTGGTCGAAAGTTTGGGAACCATCGTAAATATGAGTCTCTCGACCCGGCAAAGAGCAACTCAACAGGGGAGATCATTGAGAGCTATGTGAATTGGGTAATGCAGCATGGCTCCCATGCGGGCCTGTTCACTAACGCGCTGACCCAATCTGGTAATAACCCCAGAGCTGCGTTCGGCATGCTTTATCGATCTATGGGAGCTGTTAAGCGGTTTGGTCGAACCGGAAAGTTTGATTACCTTACCATGATTGCGAAGGTGGGAATTTCCACAATCGTGGCAGATTCGACCTACATGGCAGAGGCAACTGGCCCTCTCAAAGGAGCTCGCTTACTCTTTGGCGGTGCAACCACATCTAATTTGTCTGCTGTGGTGCTGGAGCAAAAGATACAGCATTTGGACAGCTTCCTTAGAGTTGGCATGCAGGTCATCGAAGATGCCCTGTGCAACTGGCAAAAATCGCCAGGCAGATTCCTGCGATTCAGAGGTTGATCAGATAGTGGACCATGAATATCGAACTTTCAATTTATTCATATGCCCTGACTTCAGTATCCGTTCATGCTGCATCTGTCCCACCACGATGCCGGGAGCAATGCCAACAGACTTGGAAAACTTTAGGATACTTCTGTAGTCGGCGGAATGAGCTCTCATACTCTCCCGAAAGCCCGTGGGGATAAGTGTGAGAGCTGCAAACTCATTGGCTTCTTTCTCTTCTTTCGTACATTCGAATCCTTCACCTTCCACAAAGGTCGACTTACGCCCATGAAGGACTAAGTGCCCAATTTCGTGAAACAATGAAAACCAAAAATGATCATCAGATAAGTAGCGAAAACTCAACATAATTAGCGCTTTATCTGCTGAAACAAATTTAGCCATCCCACTCGCAGGGCAACCATCTGGAGTTTTAGATATAACTAGTACAACGCCAGAATCGTTTAAGATGCCTTGAAGCTCAGGGATAAACAATGCAGGTTCGGGAGTATGCGTCAGAGCTCTGATAGTTTCAAGACTGCTCAGAAGTTGATTTCTATCCCAAGGTTTGCATGAAATTCTTGAAGCTTTGCTTTCTCCAAATCTCACCCATGCCGCCGTCGCACCGATTTCCTGATCAAATATCTGGCTCGTTCTGAAACGTGTTTCCTTGCTGAACTGTGCGCTGATATCCTTCCATGCACTGATGTCAGGTATACCGAAATAATCAAGACAATCAATAACTTTTTTTGACTTACTTTCCGAGTTTGAGATCCATCCAAAAGCTTGCATACTTTTGATTGGCAGATCAGCAAGCCAGCTATCTTCCGTTTTGCTAGTCTTTCTGTATATCCGAGATACGTCTTCGCGATATTGCTGTTCTCGTGTCAGCCAAAAATCAGCATCAGGGCCAATGGCCTCAGCTAATTTATGAGCTAGATGTTCGTTTATTTCATGGCTGCCATTGAAGAGAGCTTTGATTCCATCCAAATCGTAACCTATGTTATCTGCCAAACATTCCGGACTTATCTCTCGATCAGAAAGAATGTCCAGAATTGTTTCGCCGGGAGGTGAGATCCAGGTTGGCTGAAACATAGAGTTATTCATCATTATCATTTCCAATCTTCAACAATTTTACATCCGTTACTGAGCCCCAGTTTACATTACCGGAGGATAATATTGGGACTTGTTGATGAGCGGCACTGAATAAAAGATGGTGATTCTGATGGAGCTTAACCACCACCAATCCAGGTGGGGCGGCTTCAAGTTCGGCAGGTTTTCCGACGGGGAGGTAAAGGATGTTCGACGCCGCACGGATGTCCGCAAGCCTTCTGAACAGACTCTGGGCCACCAATGGCGGCAACTCCTGTAGGGCGATCACTTCGCTGGTGCAAAGGTCCCGAAGTGCCTCCGTCTCAAACGCCAATTTCAACGCCATTCTGTCCGATTCGTCCGTGATGTAAATGAAACAGTGGCGTAATGATACCCCTTCGGATGGGGAAAACACATCGCCTGTCGTGTATCGGTTCACAAAGAACGCGCCCCCATCATCCTGATCATCGCGTCTACAATCCCTGACCGGTTTGTTCCTCACCGTCGATCTTCGTAGCTCCATCACGCGTCCGGGTGAAGTTAGACGCGCCCGGCATAGACTCCGATGGTATAGCAACCCATCAGGCTCTCCGCCAGTCTCAGGGTAGGATCAACGTTTGTACCTTCTAAGAGTTGCTCGTTGTGAACGTCAGCTACTGGCCGAGGCTGTGTAAAAACTTTTTTGAGCGCGACAGGTACTCAAAACCGGACTGGAAATCGCGCTTCTACGCGAAATTCACATCTGCTGACGTGCCGATAAATTTCAGATTTAACGTAGACACGCACACTTCAATTTTGGTGAAGCGTTTTTACACACTCTGGGCCGTTTTCTGACCTTCGTTTAGAGGTTGAACCGCCAGGATTTTCCTAAGCGATGAGTGAGTAATTGCATGGTCAGCAAATAGTAATAGCGCGTCGATTGAGTGTGCTGGTTTAGGTGGTGATTCAAAAACCACGCAAGGTGTTTTCTCTGCCAAGTCCATGGATTGTTGCGTTGCCAGCGCTCAGCGATCGCTGTTTGGATGGCCTTCGCCTGGCGCAGGTGGCGTTGGCGCGTGGTGTGCGACCCGGTCAGGACGCCCGTCAGGAACAGATCCATATCGAATACCGTGCTCATGCGCGACCACCAATGTAAGCGGCCACCACGACGATACGGTTGTGCCCCAGCTCATAGCTGATTTGTACTAGGGCTTCCTGATCGAGACGTCGGTCGAGTTGATAGCAATGGCCACCGTTGATGGGGGCGGGATGGTGGGTGATTTGCTCATAGCGTTCGCACGCATAGGCTGCCCTCAATTCGTGGAAGCCTTTGAGGTTGTACTGATGGAGGATGTCCCGTGCAGGACGGACGATTCCCCGTTGGAAATCGAGGTAGGTTTCGTTCGGTGCAAGTAGGTTGCGGCTACCGTCGGGTGAGACCTGTTCGGCGAATCTCAGCGCCTCGCGAATATGATCATCCGCCCTGATCCAGCGAGGTGCCGAGGCACCTGAGCGGCCCCCCTTGGTGCCATTCTGGATGTTGATCTTGCCGTATTGTTCGGCCTCACGTTTTAAGCGCGGAAGGTCGGCCAAAATCGCCTCGCGTAAGCGCATACCGGTTGCTCGCGCCAACTGAGCGATGGCCGCGGCGCGCGGCATTTGGTGTTCGCAAAGCACCTCTACGATTCGCTTCACCTGTTCGCGGTCTTGGCCTTGCGGCACCGAACGACGAACACTGGTGCGCTGCATTCCAAGCGCCTTACTCGGGCTCGGCACTTTCACATACTGATCACCGCGAAGCGCGGCCATGGTCCTATTCACACTGGACAACCGGTTTTGCGCAGTCGCGATGGCCAGTTCACCTCGTTCAACTTGTTGGCGCAGATGTCCGGCGTAGTCCAGCAAGGTCTGCCAATTAATCTGCCGCGCATCGTTAAATCCTGGTCCATCCTCCGACCGACACCAGCGCACGAACGTCTGCCAACGATCACTGTGTGCTTTGACCGTCCCGTAATGCCCACCGCCAAACCGGTCTTTCAGTGCCTGCGGCCCGGCATAGCTCAATTGCCGGCCATAGCCAAAATTACGCCCCTCCCGTCTGCCGACCAATCCCATGACCAAACTCCTCTGTAAGCCACACTTGTAAAACCTTCCCCACGTCATCCCGCCAAGAATGTTGAGTGTTGTCAGGGATCAAGGCCCCTGCGACCTGTGAGGGTTGTCCACTAACGCGGGACTGGCGGCTCCTTACGACCGGGAGCTTGGGCATCTCATGATCTGGTCTCCTGAGCACCTCCGCGGAAGTGGGCGGGTGGAGGCTGCGTTGGCTGACAAGACCGGCGCCGCGAGATCTTGAGTCAGGTGAAGGCAGTGAGGCGATGACCGGGGCATGCCTGACTGTCAGTCAGGTGCAGTCCATTCCTTGGGCTGCGGCACCATCATCTGCATCGCTGTTGCTGGTGGCTTCGGTGTTTGTCACACCGATTGTCACGAGGGGGAATGCCGCAAAGCCTTGTACGAGTTGGGCTGCAGCAGCGGTAGGAGCGCCCGTCTCTTTCCGGAAGAAAGAGACGGGCGCAGGGTTGGCGCAATGAAATGGCCAAAAGGATAGGTTGCTGCAGGGCAGCTATAAAGGGGTATGAGTTGCCGCATTGGGCACTCTGGTAGAAGTAGGCATCCATCACATTGCTGTGACCGTGCGAGCCGCCGGACGCTAATCGCACTTTGGGAGAACCACCACGGTGTGGCGTAGCCTTAAAGGTTCTGGCTACCTGGGTTGCTGTCAAAGACAGCGCTTTGCCCGATCTTTTCTACGCCTGTGGATAATTTGGGTCAAGGCTCGAATTTTCGGGAATTCTGCGGCTGTGGATGAAATTATCCACCGGTGGAAATCTATGGTTTTCCACAGACAATTTGCGTGGGCTTTAGATTTTTTAAATGAGGTCCATCCAAGCAGGGCGGCTTTGCAGCCCCGCTTGGATGGACCCGCGTGGAAGGGCGGACAACGGTGATCTCACAGGCTTACCCACGTTTGGATGCTCCACGGCTATTTTGTAGGGCCGTGATGTTGTCGCCGACTGGGTGAGCAAATTCGTGGGGCGTCACATGCCCATGGCGGTTGGCGTCGATGTAGTTGCTCCACCACGCCATGATCAGCCTGCGCTGTTCGAGGAATTCGGCCTTGTGGATATACGCGGCGCGCACGCGGTTGCGTTCCTTGTGACTCATTTGCCGTTCAATGGCTGCGTCGGTCCATAACCCGGACTCCAGCAGGGCGCTACAGGCCATGGTCCTGAAGCCGTGGCCACACACGTCCTTGCTGGTGTCATAGCCGACGTTGCGGAGCATGGTGTTCACCGTGTTCTCGGACATGGGCTTCCAATACTTATGGTCGCCCGGTAGCACTAACTCTGAAAAACGACTGAGGCTGCGTAGGCGCTCCAGTATTTCGATGACCTGCGGCGAGAGCGGAACCATTTGAATGTCGCCGTTCATTTTGGTCCCGCGTGTGGAGTTGCGTACCCCTTCAATCGGTGCGCGGGTATCGGGGATTTCCCACATGGCGCGTTGGAAGTCGAACTCACTCCATCGAGCAAAACGCAGTTCGCTGGAGCGGACAAATACATGCAACGTCAACAGGACGGCGAGGCGCGTCAGCTCGCGGCCGTTGTAGTTGTCGATACGGTGTAGCAGTTCGGGTAGGCGGTTGAGGGAGAGGGCCGGGCGATGGATTGTGCGCGGCGCGTGAATCGAGCCTGCCAGATCCAGTGCAGGATTAATGGTGATCTGCCGAGCCCTTTTGGCCCCGCGCATGATGGTGGATAAGTAGTTCTGTACCCTTAACGCCACATCCATGGTGCCGCGTTCCTTGATGCGCTGGGTGATCTCTAGCAGGTCGTGGGTATCGAGTTCTGCGATGGGGCGTTGGCCGATCAGCGGGAAGACGTGGGTGCGCAGTCGGCTCATTACGGTTTTTGCGTGGCCTTCGGTCCAGCGGCGAGACATATCAGCGTGCCACTCCAGGGCAACGGTTTCGAAAAGCAGTGCCGCCCGCTGGGCTACGATCTTGGCCTTCTTCTTTTCTTCCATTGGGTCGAGGTTGTCGAGCAACAACGCCTTGGCTTCGTCTCGCTTACGTCGTGCGACGGAAAGGGTAACGATGGGGTAATTGCCGATGATGAGCGTACCTTCCTTGCCGCTGGGCTTGGTGTACTTCAAACGCCAGGTCTTCACGCCATTGGGTTTGACGAAAAGGTACATGCCACCGCCGTCGAACAGTTTGTAGGCGCGTTCGCGGGTTTTGGCCGTGCGGCATTGCAGGTCGCTGAGGGGGATCGCTAGACGTGGCATAGGGGTACGCGCTCCTGACCGGGAAATCGCAGTACCCCTAACATACCCTCGGGGAAGGGGGATTTTGTTGGATCCCGACAGAGGGTCCTGGAACGAAAAAACCCGCCAAAGGGCGGGTTTTCGGGGCTTCCAGAGCATTCAGTGGAATGCAATGGAGCCTAATGTGGTGCCGGCACCAGGAGTCGAACCCGGGACCTACTGATTACAAGTCAGTTGCTCTACCAACTGAGCTATACCGGCGTGTCAGGGCGACGATTATAGCGATTGGCAAGGTTCTGTAAACCCCTGAAATCTGACTATTTTTGCTTTGTGCCGGGCTCTAGCCGCGGACCAGCACTTTCTTGAGTTTTTCGATGGCGCGCCACGAGCGGCTGTTGCGCAGGGCGTGGAGTTCGGCTTCGGCGCGGTCGGCGCGTTGGCGTTCGGCGATCAGGGCCTGTTCCAGGTCGGTGTCGGGGGCGACGAAGCTGTGGCCGGGGCGGAACTGGAATTCGTCGAGGTTGCACGGCGGGAGGTCGAAGGCGCCCTTGAGGTTCAGGTGTTCTTCGGCCAGGTAGAAGGTGTTGATGCCATCGAACACCACCGGGTGGTAGCCGGCGCCGGTAACCAGGGTTTCCCAGGTCTGGTCGCGGTTCCACGGGGTTTCGATCAGCAGGATCCACGGCCGCCAGCGGCTGAAGTCCATGCTGCGCAGCACGGTTTCTTCGTGACCTTCGACGTCGATCTTGAGGAAGTGGATGGGGCCGTCGACGTGGGCTTCGCAGATATCGCTCAGGGTGCGCGAGCTGACGATCTGGGTTTGCACCGGCATGCCGGCGTCCTTGTGCTGCTGGGCGATGGCGGGGTCGAGGGTGGACAGGCCGGTGTCGGCGATGCCGTAGAAGGTCAGGGCCTCGGCGTTGTCGCCGGCCGCGCATTGCAGGTTGCTGTCCCGAGGGCGCTCCTGGCACAGGGCGTCGTAATAGCTGGGTACCGGTTCGACGTTGATCCCGCTCCAGCCACGGTCGTAGAAGGCGCGGGTCACGGAGTCCGTAGTGGGATGGTTGGCGCCGACGTCGATGTAGAAGCCTTTTTCGACATGTTTGAGGGCGCGCCACAGGCGGATGTCTTCGAAATTCTGTGCATAAGAAATGAACGTCACTGTCTTTTCCCGTCAGTCACAAAGGTTCTGGCTCGGACGCGCCCGCGAGCGCCTGCGTCTGTATAACAAGCGCCGTCGCCAGGCGCAATTTGTCGCCTGCCAGGTGCCGGTTTTCGGCGGTTATGTCCTTTGGTGTTAAGGCTTATGCACAATCGATTGCCGTTGCGCGGCGATTCCGGCCGATTTTGTGGATCCGTTCTCAATTCGCCGCAACTGGCTGTTTTTTCGTTGATTTATTTTTATGAACAAAAAATGACCAGCTATGGATCAGGCCTGTAGCAGGCACTTTCAGCGGCTTTGTCATGAATTCATCAACAGAGTTATCCACAGGTTGGATGGGGTGGTGGATCCAAGTTATCCACGTTCCGCCAGCAGCATCAGGTTGCGTGGGGTGAGCGGTGCCGGGCAGAACAGGCCCAGTTGCACGCGGTAACCCTGCTCCTGCAAAAACAGCCCGCGATCGAGCACCAGCCACAGCTCCAAGGGGCGGCGGAACAGGCCGCGCAGCAGCTCCAGATTGCGCACCTGGGCCAGGCGTTGCCAGCCGGCGGCTTCCAGTGCCGGCCAGTCCTGCGCACCGACTGTGGATAAGTGCTTGAGGGCGGCCAGGTCGCGGCAGTAGTCGGTGAAGGGTTTGTCCAGCCAGCTGGCGGGCAGCGACGGCGTGGGCAGGTAGTCATCGACCCCGCGCAGTTGGCGTTGCAGCAGGTCGAAGGCCAGGCGCCGGGCCATGGAGCTGTCGCGCTGGCGGCGTACCCGGGCGCCGGCGGTGACGGTCTCGCTCAGGGGCAGGCCAAGGTCGTCGAGGGACAGTTGCAGCGCCGAGCCCTTGGCAGGGCCGGAGAGCGGCTGGTACTCGGCGTGGCTGATGCGGTTGTAGCAGCAGGGCGCTATGGCCAGTTGGCGACAGCCGCGCTCGCTGGCCAGTTGCATCAGGCGCACATGCAGGTCGCCACAAGCATGCAAGGCCACCGGGGTGTGTTCGGCGCTCAGGCGGGTAGCGGCGTCGGCGGCGAGCACGTCCTGCTGCAGGTGGTTGACCGACAGCCGATGGTGTTCGCTCAGTTGCCGACCGCTGGCGACCAGGGCCGGATCGTATTCCAGGCAGGTCAGCTGTTGCCCGGGTTGCAGCAGGCGGCGGCCGAGGTGGCCCTTGCCCGAACACCAGTCCAGCCAGTGGCCGGGTGCCTGGGTGAATTCCAGGCAGGCGGCGAAGGCTTCGATCTGTTGCCATTTACGCCCGGGCACATCGACGTTGAGGCGCTGGCGGGCGGCTGGCACCTCGTGTGTCGGCAGCTCGGCCAGGGCGCCCAGAGTGGCGGCGGTTCGCGCCAGATCAGGGAAGGGCGCGGGAGCATCGAGCAACTCGGGGTGATTATGGCTGGCCTCGGCATCGTCTAGGCTGCGTTGGCGCAGCCACTGGGCGAGTTCGTGGTGCTGGGCTTCCCAGGGCAGCTGTGGCTCGGTGAAGGGGCGTGGGCGCCAGAGCTGTTGATGGTCGAGCAGGAAGCGGTCCAGGGCCTGGAAGCGGGTGAGGAGTTCGGGGCCTTGGAGGATGGAGGACATGCTGGGCAGCTCAGGGTGTGGTCGGTAGGAGCGAGGCTTGCCCGCGATAAGAACGTCGCGGATTGTCTGAAACACCGCGTTATCGTTTATCGCGGGCAAGCCTCGCTCCTACAGAAGCGGTGCGTTCAGCGGCCTTGGCACTGCTCGACGCGCAGCCAGCGTTCCAGCAGCTTGAAGCCTTGCACCAGCACATAGGACATCAGCAGGTAGAACACCCCGGCGGCGAAGAAGATCTCCACCGGCAGGTAGGTGCGGGCGATGATGGTGCGGGCCATGCCGGTCAGTTCCAGCAGGGTCACGGTGCTGGCCAGGGCGCTGGCCTTGAGCATCAGGATCACTTCGTTGCTGTAGGCCGGCAGGCCGATGCGCGCTGCCCGGGGCAGGATGATGTAGAACAGCGCCTTGGGCTTGGACATGCCCAGCGCCCGCGCGGCTTCGATCTCGCCCGGCGGGATGGCCTGGATCGCCCCGCGCAGGATCTCGGCGATATAGGCTGCGGTGTGCAGGGTCATGGTGGCGGTGGCACACCAGAACGGATCGCGCAGGTACGGCCACATCGCGCTGTTACGCACCGCGTCGAACTGCGCCAGGCCGTAGTAGACCAGGAACAGCTGCACCAGCAGCGGCGTGCCGCGGAAGAAGAAAATGTAGGCATAGGGCAGGGCGCGCACGTACCACAGGCGCGACGAGCGGGCGATGCCCAGCGGAATGGCCAGCAGCAGGCCGGCGATGACCGCGATGGCCACCAGCTCCAGGGTCAGCGTGGCGCCCTGGGCCAGCTTGGGCAGCCACTTGATGATCACTTCCCAGTTCATTGGGCGCTCCTCGCGAAGCCGCGTGCGGCGCGTTTTTCCAGGAAGTGCATGCCGGTCATGGCCAGCACGGTCAGGCCCAGGTACATGAAGGCCGCCACCATATAGAAGGTGAAGGGTTGCTTGGACACGGTCACGGCGATCTGCGAGTGCCGCATGATTTCTTCCAGGCCGATCACCGACACCAGCGCGGTGTCCTTCATCAGGATCATGAACAGGTTGCCCAGGCCCGGCAGGGCGATGCGCCACATCTGCGGCATGATCAGCTTGGTGAAGATCCGCCATTTCGACAGGCCCAGGGCCACGCCGGCCTCACGATGGCCCTTGGGGATGGCGAGGATCGCACCACGAAACACTTCGGTGGCATAGGCGCCGAAGCACAGGCCGAGGGCGATGACCCCGGCGGCGAAGGCGTTGAGTTCCAGCTCCGGGTTGCCGAAGAACTCACCCAGGGCGCGCATCAGGTTGACGGTGCCGAAGTAGATCAGCAGCACCCAGAGCAGCTCGGGAACGCCGCGCACCAGGGTCGAATAGGTGCCGCCAAGCCATTGCAGCGGCTTGTAGGGGGAAGTCTTGGCCAAGGCGCCGAGCAGGCCGAGCACCAGCCCCAGGCACAGCGCGGAAAGAGCCAGCTTGACGGTCATCAGCGCGCCAGCGGCAAGCGCCGGGCCGAATCCGTAGAGATCGATATTCATGGATGGTTATTCAAGTCGCGGCAGGCTTTGCTAAGGACCGGCGCCCTCGGGGAGGGCGCCGGGCAGGCCAGTCAGTATCAGTAGATGCTGAACGGGAAGTACTTGTCGTTGATCTTCTTGTAGGTGCCGTCAGCCACGATTTCTTTCAGCGCGGCGTTGAGCTTCTCGCGGATCGGATCGTTCTTGCGCACGGCGATGCCGATCTTGTCGCTTTCTTCAACCGGGTCGCCCTTGAACTCGTAAGGCTTGCCCGCTTCGCTTTTCAGCCACTCGTAGTTGACGTACTTGTCGGCCAGGATCGCGTCCAGGCGGCCGGAAGTCAGGTCGAGGAAGGCGTTTTCCTGGGTGTCGTAGAGCTTGATGGTGATGTCATCGCCCAGGTTGTCTTCCAGCCAGGTACCGGCCAGGGTGGCACGCTGCGCGCCGATGATCTTGCCCTTCAGGGAAGCCTTGTCGGTCTTGAAGTCGGCCTTGTCTTTAGGGGCGATGAACTGCAGCTTGTTGGAGTAGTACGGGTCGGTGAAGTCCACCGCCTGCTTGCGCTCGTCGGTGATCGACATCGAGGAGATCAGGAAGTCGAACTTCTTGGCGTTCAGGGCCGGGATGATGCCGTCCCAGTCGGAGGTGACCACTTCGCACTCGACTTTCATCTTGGCGCACAGGGCATCGCCGATGTCTTTGTCGAAGCCGACGACTTGGCCGCTGGCATCCTTGTTGTTGAACGGCGGGTAGGCCGCTTCGATGCCCATCTTCAGTTTGTCGGCGGCCATCGCATTGGCCGAGAACACCAGAGTGGCGGCAGCGGCCAGGAGGAATTTCTTATAGCTCTGCATGCGTGTTGCTCCGTTAGCGGTTGCTGGACATGAATTGTTTGCAGCGCGCCGAAAGCGGGTTCTCGAACACCTGCTGTGGCGATCCTTGCTCTTCCACCAGGCCCTGGTGCAGGAACACCACTTCACTGGAGACCTGACGGGCAAAGCTCATTTCGTGGGTGACCAGCAGCATGGTCCGGCCTTCTTCGGCCAGGGCGCGGATCACGTTGAGCACTTCCTGGACCATTTCCGGGTCCAGTGCCGAGGTCGGCTCGTCGAACAGGATGACTTTGGGCTGCATCGCCAGGGTGCGGGCGATGGCGGCTCGTTGCTGCTGGCCGCCGGAGAGCTGGGCCGGGTATGCATGGCGCTTGTCGGCGATGCCGACCTTGGCCAGCAGCGCTTCGGCCACTTCGATGGCTTCGGCCTTGCTCTGGCCGAGCACCCGGCGCGGGGCCTCGATGATGTTGTCGAGCACGCTCATGTGCGGCCAGAGGTTGAAGTTCTGGAACACGAAGCCGATTTCGCTGCGCAGGCGGTTGATCTGCTTGCCGTCGGCGGCAACCAGTTCGCCGTTCTTGGCGGCCTTGAGCTTGAGTTCTTCACCGGCCACCAGGATCTGGCCCTGGTGCGGGTTTTCCAGGAGGTTGATGCAACGCAGGAAGGTGGACTTGCCGGAACCGGAGGAACCCAGGATCGAGATCACATCGCCGTCGCGTGCGGTCAGCGAGACACCCTTGAGTACCTCCAGCGAGCCGTAGCGTTTGTGCAAGTTGCGGATTTCAAGCGCGGGCGTGGCCTCAGCCATGTGCGGTCCTCATGAGTTCATTGTGCTCCTGCTGGTAGCGGCTTTCCTGGCGAGGCGCCAACCTAGCATAGCGTTCGAATGACAGCCAACAGCGCTTCAGGGTGTAAGCGGACGGCGTGTGACAGGTTGTCGCATCGGCACAGCAGACTGTCGCCCCATCAACAACCGAACGCCCGTTTGAACCCTGTTCCCAGCGGGTGTCGCGTAAAAAAAGGCGCGATGGTGCCAGCTTTGGCCGGGTGTTGGAAGGGTAAAACGGCCAAAGGTTGCGTATCCGCCCTCTATTTGTGCATCGCACACTTTTTATGTGTGTTTCTGGTGCGCTGGTTCGTTCTACAAATGGGTGGTGCGGTAACGTTCTGGCGCAAGGCCATTAATCTCAAGGACTTGCGATCATCCGTCGGTCGCCTTCGCAGGCCGCGCCGGCTGGGAGCCTGTAACATTTTGGCGCAAATCTTGCGTAAGAAATAAAGAACGCCCTGTTGGATTCTTTTTACGACTGCCTGTGTGAAAGGAAAAACCAGACCGGGTGGACGCTTTCGCTTTCTTCGCAAAGGTAGTTTCAATGAGCAGTACGCAGACCTCCAATGACCTCGAACAGGGGCTCAAACCGCGGCATGTGACCATGCTGTCGATCGCCGGGGTAATCGGCGCCGGGCTGTTCGTCGGTTCCGGCCACGCCATCGCCGAAGCCGGCCCTGCGGTGCTGCTGGCCTATGCGGCCGCGGGCACCCTGGTGGTGCTGGTGATGCGCATGCTGGCCGAAATGGCCGTCGCCTCGCCGGACACGGGTTCCTTCTCGACTTATGCCGACCGTGCCATCGGCCACTGGGCCGGTTTCACCATCGGCTGGCTGTACTGGTGGTTCTGGGTACTGGTGATTCCGCTGGAGGCCAACGCCGCCGCGACCATCCTGCATGCCTGGTTCCCCGACATCGCGATCTGGGTGTTCACCCTGGTGATCACCTTGCTGCTGACCGCCACCAACCTGTTCAGCGTGAAGAACTACGGTGAGTTCGAGTTCTGGTTCGCCCTGATCAAGGTCGTGGCGATCATCGGCTTCGTGGTGCTCGGCCTGCTGGCGATCTTCGGCCTGCTGCCGACCAGCAATGTCAGCGGCGTGTCGCACCTGTTCGATACCCAGGGCTTTTTGCCCAACGGCATGGGCGCGGTACTCGCCGCCATGCTGACCACCATGTTCTCGTTCATGGGCACCGAGATCGTCACCATCGCCGCGGCCGAATCGAAGAACCCGGGCCAGCAGATCAGCAAGGCCACCAACTCGGTGATCTGGCGGATCGGCCTGTTCTACCTGGTGTCGATCTTTATCGTGGTGTCGCTGGTGCCATGGAATGACCCGAGCCTGGCCCAGGTCGGTTCCTACCAGACCGTGCTCGACCGCATGGGCATCCCCAACGCCAAGCTGATCGTTGACCTGGTGGTGCTGGTGGCGGTGACCAGCTGCCTGAACTCGGCGCTCTACACTGCCTCGCGCATGCTGTTCTCCCTGGGCAAGCGTGGCGACGCCCCGGCCGCGGCCAAGCGCACCAACAGCAGCGGCACGCCTTACTGGGCGGTGATCCTGTCCACCGCAGCCGCCTTCCTTGCGGTATTCGCCAACTACGTGGCGCCAGCCGCGGTGTTCAATTTCCTGCTGGCCAGCTCCGGCGCCATCGCCTTGCTGGTGTACCTGGTGATCGCGGTATCGCAACTGCGCATGCGCCAGAAACGCACCGCGGCCGGCGAGAAGATCGCCTACCGGATGTGGCTGTTCCCGGGCCTGACCTACGCGGTGATGGTGTTCATCGTCGGCGTGTTGACCATCATGCTGTTCCAGGATGCCCATCGTATGGAAATCATTGCCACCGGCCTGCTGAGCATCACTGTGATCGCGGCGGGCCTGCTGGTGGCCCGTCGGCGCAAGCTGGAGAAGCAGGCGGCCGGTGTATTGAGCCGCGCCTGAGTCTTTCCCGCTAAGCAAAAAGGCCGCTGTCAGTGATGACGGCGGCCTTTTTTGTTGCCTGTACCGACGCTTTCGCGGGCAAGCCTCGCTCCTACAGAAGAAGGTGATCCGTAGGAGCGAGGCTTGCCCGCGATGACGATTGAACATTCGACGCAGCAGTGAGGGTCATGCATGACGCGTTGTAGCCACTGCCTAAGGCTGCGAAGCGGCCGTCTGCGGTGTGCCAGTCGTTACCGGTTTGCCGGCTTTGCTGCCGGTGCCCGGCCGATTGCAGGCTGCGCCGGCGGCTACAGATCGTGTTGAGCCTTATTTCTGCATCAGCGCTTCCGAAGCGGCCAGGTAAGCGGCCTGGAACTCCGGGCTTTCGATCCAGGCCAGGGCGCCGGCCTCGTCGGTCTCGGTGGACCACTGGCGGTACTCGATCAGGGCGGCAAGGATGAAGTCCATGGCGCCTTCCTCGCCTTCCTGCTCGTAGACGATCTCCAGCAGCGGGTCTTCCAGGAACGCCGCGCACATCGCCTGCTGGCTGGTCTTCTCGGCGTCGATCATTTTCTTGAACAGTTCGGTCAGGTCCACCGATTCGAAGTCGATGCGGTCGTCGTTCGGGTCCAGTTCCACCGGCGCGGCGTTGCGCTGGGTGCGGTTCTGCTTGGCCTTGGTTTTCGCCCGCTGGGCTCTTTTGTGTTGCTTGTTCGCAGATGCCATGGGCGTCGTACCTTTTGCGCAAATAGGAGGGCCAGGCATCGATACCGCGTCCGGCCTGGCTTTAAGGCGGCAGAGGATGCCAGTAAACGCGCCGCCTGGCACGCTCAATGGCTACCGCTGATCAGGCGTCCTGGCGCATCCGTGGGCAGCGCCGCGTGTTGCAGCCAGGCCAGGGCGATCGGCCACAGGCGGTCCTGGTAATGGCTGCGGAAAAACGCAAAGTGCCCGACTTCCTGCTCGCCGATGTCCTCGGGCTCGATGCGCCAATGGCTGCGCTGGCTGGAAGTGAAGTAATCCAGCAGGCGCTCGATGGCCGGCACGGTGCCGTAAGGGTCGTCGCTGATGCTGATGGCCAGCAGCTGCGCCTTGACCTTGGCGAAGGGCAGCGCCGGATCCCGGCGCGCCAGGTGGCGCCCGCTAGGCCGCCGTTGATAGTGCGCGGTGGGTGTGGCCCAGTCGCGCACCACGCCGGCGGGGGTGTCCTCCAGCCAGCCCAGGCGCTTGCCGGGGAAGTAGCCGTAAATCGCCGTCAGCAGCGGCATCACCACATGCCATTTGCCTAGCATGCGCCAGCGGTTTGCCGGGGCGTAGTCGCGCCAATAGGCAAACTGCGCGCCCACCGTTACCACGCGGCGGATCAACTGCCCGGACGCCCCCAGCCCCGCCGCACAGCCGCCGAAGCTGTGCCCGACCACATCGATGGGTTGGCCGGGGAATTCCCGCTGCGCGCGTTGCAGCATGGCTTCGAAGTCCAGGCTGCCCCAGTCCGACCAGGATGCCTTCAGCTTGCGCATCGAGGCCGGTCGCGACTCGCCGATACCGCGGTAGTCGTAGGTGATGACGTCGAAGTCATGGCTGAACAGGTAATCGGCGAACCGCGAATAGTGCCGGCAGCGCACGGAGGTGGCGGCATTGATGATCACCACCGGGCGTGCTGGGTCCGGTTCGGCGTGGCGCCAGGTGAAGCCGCCCAGCATGAAGCCGTCGGCGGCGGGCTCGCGGAAAGCCGTGCCGGGGCTGCTGGTCGCGGTGCTGGCCGGGTGCAGGGGCGAGGGCGGGGATTGCACGGTCATCGGCGCGTATTCCTTTGCGGGCGAAAAGGCGTGTCGGCTCTTTTTGGGTGCAAGCATTAATAACCGCCTTGTCCTCGGCCTGGCAACCGCCGGGATAGGCGCCGCGGCTAGGTACTTTTGGTTAAAAGCATCACACCGAATCGATCTAAACGGCCCGGAATCGGGGCGTACACTGACTATCAAGGCCTGCGGGCAAGCCGCCTGACGGGCTTTTCATTCGAGCATCGCTTGCTGAAACGTGGCTGAGCCATTCGAGAGGAAAGGGGAGACCCGGACGCTACCGCGCTGGGGCCGGACTCTTGGCGGTGGCATCCCATTCAGTGGTTCGAGACGAACCGGGAGTGCTCATCATGAAATCCTTTTTTTCGTGTGTCGTAACAGGCGTTCTCGCGGCGTTCCTGTCACTCGCACCGTTCAGCGTACAGTCCGCCACCCCCAGCAACGAACCCATCGACCCGGCGGGCGTGCAACTGGAGCCTCAGCAGCAGAACGGCATTACCTATCTGTCCGGCGGTATCGGCCTGGACGAATCGCGGACGCTCTTGCAGACCAAGGGGTACAACCTGCACATGACCTTTTCCGTCGGCCCGGAAAACAAATACACCTCGGATGTCGACCTGGCGATCCAGAATCCGCAAGGGCAATCGGTCCTGACCCTGAATCAGGTGGGCCCGATCGTCTTTGTGCAACTGCCGGCCGGCAAGTACCAGGTTGTCGCCACCCGTGGCGGGCGTACCGAGCGCAACACGGTGGATATGAAGGTAGCGGGCATTCGCGACCTCAACCTGCATTGGAATGAAGGTTATTGAGCGAGTAGGAAGGGCGCAGACAAGTGCCAGTTAATCGCAGGCAATAAAAAAACCCCTGAATCTTGCGATTCAGGGGTTTCGGTATTAGTGGTGCCCAGAGACGGAATCGAACCGCCGACACGGGGATTTTCAATCCCCTGCTCTACCGACTGAGCTATCTGGGCAACGGGGCGCATTAAACGGGTTTTTCGGGGGGGCGTCAAGCAAGTTTTGAAAAAAAGTTTAATTATTACCGCCGCTTACGTTCCCACCCCGATTTGAGTGCAATTACTCGGACGGCGGCACGTAGCCGTCGGCCTTGGCGTATTCCTCGCCGGAGAAGAACTTGTCCATCTCGCCCTGCAGGTATTTGCGGTCTTCGGCGTTCATCATGTTCAGGCGTTTTTCGTTGATCAGCAGGGTCTGGTGTTTCTGCCAGTCGGCCCAGGCCTTGGCGGACACATGCTCGAAAATTTCCTGGCCCTTGGCGCCCGGGTACGGAGGGCGCTCCAGGCCCGGCAATTGTTCTTTGTACTTGCGGCACATTACGGTGCGGGTCATTGCAACTCTCCTGCGTTCAATACGTCGGCCGCGCGTTTGAGCAGTTTTTTCACCGGGGCGGCAAGGCCCAGGCGCGGCGGGGTGGCGAGGTTATACCAGAGCCAGTCGGCCTCGGCCACGTGATGGGCGGCGGCCTGGACCTGGACCAGCCAGGGTTCGATGGCCAGCTGGAAGTGGCTGAAGGTGTGCACCAGCCCGGGCATTTCCTGTTGCTTGCCCAGCTCCAGCGAGTGCTGCGAAGCCAGGTGTTCCAGGTCCGCCAGGTCGTCCAGCTCCGGCAGGCTCCACAAACCGCCCCACAGGCCGCTGGAAGGCCGGCGGTACAGCAGGATGGCGCCTTCGTGGTTGGCCAGCATCGGCATCAGCGTGCGTTTCTGCGGGACGGCCTTGCGTGGCTTGGGGATCGGGTAGCGGGTTTCCAGGCCCAGCATGTGCGCTTCGCAGCCTCTTTCCAGGGGGCACAGCAGGCAGCTGGGCTTGCTCCGGGTGCAGAGGGTGGCACCCAGGTCCATCATCGCCTGGGTGTAGTGGTTCACCCGGGTCTGCGGGGTAAAGCGCTCGGCCGCGGCCCACAGCTGCTTGGCCACCTTGGGTTCGCCCGGGTAGCCCTCCTGCGCGGTAAAGCGCGCCAGCACCCGCTTGACGTTGCCGTCGAGGATCGGCGCGCGCAGGCCCATGCTGATACTGGCGATGGCGCCGGCGGTGGACAGGCCGATGCCCGGCAGCTCGGTGAGCTTTTCCACGTCGCGGGGAAACTCGCCGCCGTATTCGGCGACCACTATCTTCGCTGTCTTTTGCAGGTTGCGGGCGCGGGTGTAGTAACCCAGGCCGGTCCACAGGTGCAGCACTTCGTCTTCCGGTGCGGCGGCCAGGGCCTGGACCGTCGGCAGCGAGGCCATGAACCGGTCGAAGTAGTTGAGCACGGTGCTGACCTGGGTCTGCTGCAACATGATTTCCGAGACCCATACCCGGTACGGGTTGATCTCCTGCTGCCAGGGCAGGTCATGGCGGCCATGGCGGTCGTACCAGTCCAGTACCGCCGGTGCGAACTGCTCGGCCCTCATCGTTTGAACAGCCCCTTGAGTGCGTTTTTCAGTTCCGGGCTGACCTTGTCGCCGAGCTTCTCATCGAGCTTTTCGCTGAGGCGATCGCCGGCCAGCTTGGCCGCGACCTGGCCCAGGCCGTCACGGTCCAGACGGCAAGCCTTGGCGCCCAGTTCCAGCGGGCCGCGGCAGCGCAGCGGCAGTTCGATACCGACAAAACGTTCGCCGACCTGGCAGGCCGGGTCCGGCATGTCGCTCTTGTCGCCTTCGACGACTATGCCGACGCGGTAATCCATGCCCAGTACGCGCAGGTCGATGTCGCCATTGCCTTTGACGCTCATGCCGGGGATGCGCACTTTCAGGTCCGGGTTGCTGGCCACGCCGTTGCGCAGGGTCAGGTTGCCCTTGAGTTCCTGGAAGGGAGTGTCCTTGCCCCGTGGCTCGCTGCTCAGGGTCTTGCGGTTCAGCGTGGCGATGCCCTGGCACACTTGCTGTTCGAGGTTGGCATTGAGCAGCACACCGTTGTTGACGACGAAGCTGGCGTTGCCGTTGAGGCTGTCGACCAGCGCCTTCTGGCTGTTGCCGCTGCTGGTCAGGTTGCTGTCGAGGGTCACCAGGCCCTTGACCGGTGGGGTCTGCCCCTGGCTTTCGAGGATGCGCTCCACCGGCACCCGGTTGATCTTGGTCTGCAGGCTCAGCTGTGGCGTCGGCTGACGCACGTCGAGGTTGCCGCTGGCCTCGAAGCTGCCGTTGTACAGCTCGCCGCGCAGGCCTTCGAGTTTCAGCAGGCCGCCCTGGCCGTTGGCCTTGAGCGTGGCGTTCTGGATCGGCAGCTTGTCCAGGGTCAGCTGGCCGAAGCTCAGGTCGGCGTTCACATCCAGCTTGCTCAGGCGCTCCACCGGCAGCAGGCGCTCGGTGCTCCAGGCGCCCTTGGTCGGCGCGTCCGGCAGCGGCGAGTTGCCGGGCCCGGCGACGGCGCTGGCTTCGCTGCTCTGCACTTCGGCCTTGCGCGCCACCGCGGCGCTGTTGGCTTCGGCGGACTTCGGCGGCAGGTAGCGGTCGACGTTGAAGGTGTCGGCCTTGAGCTGGGCGCGCAGCGCTTGCTTGGCCAGGTCTTCGATCGCCAGGCGGCCGCTGATGTTGCTGTCGTCGAGTTTCAGGTTGATGTTTTCAAAGGCGACGCTGTTCGGCGTGGCGGACAGGCGGCTGACCAGCTCGACCTTGCTCAGGCTGCCCTCGGCCATGGCCGGCAGGGTCTGGCCGATGCTGTCGATGAACTTGGCCAGGTCGAACTGGGCGATGGAGATGCCGCCGTTGAGCTGCGGAGTCTTGTCCAGGTCGTTGACCTTGAGCTCGCCGATGGCGCGCAGTTGGTTGAGCGAGAGCTTCAGGCTGTTCCACTCGGCAACATTGGCGGCCTGGTCCAGCAGCAGCTGGCCCTGGGCGGCGAAGGTCAGGGTCTTGCCTTGCAGCGGATCGCCGGCGGCTTCGCCGGACAGCTTCATGTCTTCGAACTGGTAGCGCTTGAGCGCGCGGTCGAAACGCAGCTCGCCCTTCAACTCGGTGCGCACGCGCACGGCCGGCTGGGTGCTGGCGAGGAAGGCAGTGAGCTTGACCGGGGTATTGGTCGCTTCGTGGATCGGCCCGGTGCTCAGCTGGATGCTTTCAGCAGTGAACTGCTTGCCGCTCTGTTCGTCGTTGTATTCCACCCGGGCGTTGTTCACGGTCAGGCTGTCGATATCCAGGCGGATCGGCTGCGCCGGTTTTTCCGTGGTGGCCGGGGCGGCGGCGGTGGTTTCGCCGGTGCTGGTGGCCGGGGTTGCGGCCTGCTTGTCGGCGGGGGCGACCTTGCCGATATCTTCCCAGTTGCCGTGCCCATCCTTGTTACGGGTCAGGCGCAGGTTCAAGCCTTCGACACGCACATCGCTCATCTGCACTTCGCGGCGTAGCAACGGCAGTACGCGGACTGACAGGCCGAGCATCTGCAGGTCGGCGAACGGCTGGGTCGGGTTGGCCAGGGTGGCGACGCCGGCTTCATGCAGTTCCAAGCCGAGCCAGGGGAACAGGCTCCAGCCGATATCGCCATTGAGCGTCAGCTCGATGTGGGCCTTGTCGCGGGCTATCTGGCGAATTTCTTCTTTGTAGTCGTTGGGATCAAACAGGTGAGTCAGGGCGAAGCCGAGAGCCACGATGATCAGCAACAGCCCGAGAAGTACCAGACCCAGGATTTTGCCGAACGCTTTCATGGGCGAGTCCTTGTAGTGTCGAATTCGAATTTAGCCAGGGAGTATAACGCCCCGGGCCTGGCCACTGGTCACTGATCGCTTTGGAGCACATCCAGCGGTATCTGCAGCTTGGCCGCCAGCCCCTGGGCTTCGAGGTGCCCGGCGGGGGCCAGCAGGCGCAAGGTGGCGCCGTGCCGGGCGGCCATTTTCTGTGCTTCGCCCACCAGTCGCTCGGCCACGCCACGGCGCCGGGTGATCTTGCGCACACACAATTGGGACAGGTGCCAGACGCCTTGGTGTCGTTGCAGGCGCGCGGCGCCCAGCAGGCGGTCGTTGAAGCGCCCGGCGATCAGGCTGCCGTCGCCCAGGGCGGTTTCGAGCAGTTCCTGGTCATCGCGCTGCGGCGCGAACAGCCAGGGTGGGGCATCGCGGTAGATCTTCTGCAGGTCCTGCTGATCCTGATAGCTGGCTTGTTTCAGCGACTCGACAACGATGGGCATGGGGGATCCTGTGCAGAGCGAAGGAATGGCTGGCCATTATCGGCAGCAGCGCGCGGGCTGGCGAGGGGCAGGCATCGTCGACGGGGCCGCGCAGGCTTCTGTAGGAGCGAGGCTTGCCCGCGAAGCGTTCTGCCTGACACACCGCATAACGCCCATCGCCGGCAAGCCTGGCTCCTACAGGAGCGTTATTGCCATCTTGCGGAGCAGATGATGCGGAAAAGGTGATGGCAGTTTGCTCTTTCTGTCACGAGCAAATGGTAATCTCTCGCAGTTCATCTGCCCTTCTGCGACTAAAAGTCGCACTCTATGGAGCTTCACTCGATAAAACGGCCACGTCTGCGTGCAAAGGTCGTGAGTGAAGAGTGGCCGGCGAATAATTCCAATAATTGGGGGAAACATTCATGAGCACTAGCACCGAGGCGGGCGCCATTGCCGCCCAGCCGGCGTTCTTGTCCAAAGAACGCATCATCGCCAAGCCCGGTTTCAACCGTTGGCTGGTTCCACCGGCCGCTCTGGCCATCCACCTGTGCATCGGCATGGCCTACGGCTTCTCGGTGTTCTGGTTGCCGCTGTCCAAGGCCCTGGGCGTGACCGCTCCGGTGGCCTGTGCCCCGGACATGAGCTTTATCGCTCAGGTCTTTTCGTCCCAGTGCGACTGGCCGATCTCGATGCTCGGCTGGATCTACACCCTGTTCTTCATCTTCCTCGGCTGCTCCGCGGCGATCTGGGGCGGCTGGCTGGAACACGCCGGCCCGCGCAAGGCCGGTGTGGTGTCGGCGCTGTGCTGGTGCGGCGGCCTGCTGATTTCGGCGCTGGGTATCTATACCCACCAGATCTGGCTGATGTGGCTCGGCTCCGGCGTGATCGGCGGTATCGGCCTGGGCCTGGGCTACATCTCGCCGGTGTCGACCCTGATCAAGTGGTTCCCGGACAAGCGCGGCATGGCCACCGGCATGGCGATCATGGGCTTCGGTGGTGGCGCGATGGTCGGTGCGCCGCTGGCGGCGGCACTGATGAGCCACTTCGCTTCGCCCACCGGCGTCGGCGTCTGGCAGAGCTTCCTGGTGATGGCGGCGATCTACTTCGTGTTCATGATCGGTGGCGCACTGTCGTACCGCGTGCCGCCGACCGGCTGGAAGCCTGAGGGCTGGACCCCGCCGGCGAAAAAAGCCGCGAACGCGATGATCACCCACCGTCACGTACACGTGAACGTGGCCTGGAAAACCCCGCAGTTCCGCCTGGTATGGCTGGTGCTGTGCCTGAACGTTTCCGCCGGTATCGGCATCCTTGGCATGGCTTCGCCGCTGTTGCAGGAAGTCTTCGCCGGCAAGCTGCTGGGCAACGAACTGGCCTTCGGTCAGCTGGATGCCTCGCAACTGGCGTCGATCGCCGCGATCGCCGCTGGTTTCACCGGCCTGCTGAGCCTGTTCAATATCGGTGGCCGCTTCTTCTGGGCGTCGTTCTCCGACTACCTGGGCCGCAAGAACACCTACTTCGTGTTCTTCGCCCTGGGCTTTGCCCTGTACGCGCTGATCCCGAACCTCGGGCACCTGGGCAACGTCGCGCTGTTCGTGGCGGCGTTCTGCATCATCCTGTCGATGTACGGCGGCGGTTTCGCCACGGTTCCGGCCTACCTGGCGGACCTGTTCGGCACCCAGATGGTGGGCGCGATCCACGGTCGCCTGCTGACTGCCTGGGCGGCGGCGGGTGTGCTTGGCCCGGTGCTGGTGAACTACCTGCGTGAGTATCAGTTGAGCATCGGCGTCGAGCGCGCCGCGGCCTACGACATCACCCTGTACATCCTCGCCGGCCTGCTGGTGCTGGGTTTCCTGTGCAACCTGCTGGTGCGTCCGGTGGCCGACAAGTACTTCATGACCGACGCCGAACTGGCCGCCGAACAGGCGCTGGGCCATGACAAGGGCGCGGACAGCACCACCGTGTTGGAGTGGAAAGCCTCGTCCGGCAGCGTGCCGCTGGCGGTCGCCGCCTGGCTGGTGGTGGGCATTCCGCTGGCGTGGGGCGTGTGGGTCACCCTGCAGAAGACCGCGGTGTTGTTCCACTAAGCACCTTTGCGCCTGGCACTGCTGCCAGGCGCACAGCCTTTCCTGTAGGAGCGAGGCTTGCCCGCGATCGGGGGGGCGCGCGGTGTGCCAGAGATACCCGGTCAGCATTCATCGCGGGCAATCGAGCGTCGACCGGCCGCTCCTACATGTCATGACAGGTATGTCCCCGGCTTTATTGGGTTCAGCCCGTCAGGATCTTGTCCTGCGTGTTCCTGTTTAGCCGCCGTCCGGCCTATAATGATCGCCTTTTTCGCCCAATGATTTTGCGGAGCTGGTGATGGCCGAACGTAAGGCGTCCGTCGAGCGCGACACTCTGGAAACCCAGATCAAAGCCTCGATCAACCTGGATGGCACCGGAAAGGCCCGATTCGATATCGGGGTTCCCTTCCTTGAGCACATGCTGGACCAGATCGCCCGTCACGGGCTGATCGACCTGGATATCGAAAGCAAAGGCGACTTGCATATCGACGACCACCACACCGTGGAAGACGTCGGTATCACCCTGGGTCAGGCCTTCACCAAAGCTATCGGCGACAAGAAGGGCATCCGTCGCTACGGCCACGCCTACGTGCCGCTCGATGAAGCGCTGTCGCGCGTGGTGATCGACTTCTCCGGTCGCCCTGGCCTGCAGATGCACGTGCCTTACACTCGCGCCACCGTGGGCGGCTTCGATGTCGACCTGTTCCAGGAATTCTTCCAGGGCTTCGTCAACCACGCCAACGTCACCCTGCACATCGACAACCTGCGTGGGCACAACACCCACCACCAGATCGAAACCGTGTTCAAGGCTTTCGGCCGCGCACTGCGCATGGCCGTGGAGCTGGATGACCGCATGGCAGGGCAGATGCCTTCGACCAAGGGCGTGCTGTAATGCAGACGGTCGCGGTTATCGATTACGGCATGGGCAACCTGCACTCGGTGGCCAAGGCCCTCGAGCACGTCGGCGCCGGCAAGGTGCTGATCACCAGCGATGCCAATGTGATTCGCGAAGCCGACCGGGTGGTATTCCCCGGCGTCGGCGCGATTCGCGACTGCATGGCGGAGATCCGTCGCCTGGGCTTCGACGCGCTGGTGCGTGAAGTCAGCCAGGACCGTCCGTTCCTCGGCATCTGCGTGGGCATGCAAGCCTTGCTCGACCACAGCGAAGAGAACGACGGCGTCGACTGCATCGGCCTGTTCCCGGGCCAGGTGAAGTTCTTCGGCAAGGGCCTGCATGAAGACGGCGAGCACCTGAAAGTCCCGCACATGGGCTGGAACGAAGTGAAACAGGCGGTGAGCCACCCGCTGTGGCACAACATCCCGGACCTGGCGCGCTTCTACTTCGTGCACAGCTACTACATCGCCGCCGGCAACGCGCGGCAGGTGGTCGGTAGTGGTCACTACGGTGTCGATTTCGCCGCGGCGCTGGCCGAAGGTTCGCGTTTCGCCGTGCAGTTCCACCCGGAGAAAAGCCATACCCATGGCCTGCAATTGCTGCAGAACTTCGCGGCGTGGGACGGTCGCTGGTAAATGGCGGTCAAGAAGACCAAGGCGCCGATCCTGACCCTCACACCCGAGCAGGAGAGTGAGGCCAATCACAAGATCCAGCGCTTCATGGAAGATCGCTTCGAGCTCGACCTGGGCTCGTTCGAGGCGGCCGAGATTCTTGAACTCTTTACCCGCGAAATTGCTCCGCACTATTACAACAGGGCGATTTTCGATGTGCAGGCCCAGCTCAAAGAGCGGTTCGAAAGCATCGAAAGCGACCTGTGGGCGCTCGAGAAAAACTGATTTCCGAGTGAAGCTGAACAATCGAATTTGAAGGTTTGCCAGATGCTGATTATCCCCGCTATCGATCTCAAAGACGGTGCCTGTGTACGTCTGCGCCAGGGCCGCATGGAAGATTCCACGGTGTTCTCCGATGACCCGGTGAGCATGGCTGCCAAGTGGGTGGAGGGCGGCTGCCGCCGTCTGCATCTGGTCGACCTGAACGGCGCTTTCGAAGGCCAGCCGGTCAACGGCGAAGTGGTCACCGCCATAGCCAAGCGCTACCCGAACCTGCCGATCCAGATCGGTGGCGGCATCCGTTCGCTGGAAACCATCGAACACTACGTCAAGGCCGGCGTGAGCTACGTGATCATCGGCACCAAGGCGGTGAAAGAGCCTGAGTTCGTCGCCGAAGCCTGCCGCGCCTTCCCGGGCAAGGTGATCGTCGGCCTGGACGCCAAAGACGGCTTCGTCGCCACCGACGGCTGGGCCGAGGTCAGCAGCGTGCAGGTCATCGACCTGGCCAAGCGCTTCGAAGCCGACGGCGTGTCCGCCATCGTTTATACCGACATCGCCAAAGACGGCATGATGCAGGGCTGCAACGTACCCTTCACCGCTGCCCTGGCCGCTGCCACCAAAATCCCGGTGATCGCTTCCGGCGGTATCCACAACCTGGGCGACATCAAGGCCCTGCTGGACGCCAAGGCTCCGGGGATCATCGGCGCCATCACCGGCCGGGCGATCTACGAAGGCACCCTCGACGTCGCCGAGGCGCAAGCCTTCTGCGACTCGTACCAAGGCTGAGGACTCACCATGGCGCTGGCTAAACGCATCATCCCTTGCCTGGACGTGGACAACGGCCGGGTGGTCAAGGGCGTCAAGTTCGAGAACATCCGTGACGCCGGCGACCCGGTGGAAATCGCCCGTCGCTACGACGAGCAGGGCGCGGACGAGATTACCTTTCTCGACATCACCGCCAGCGTCGATGGTCGCGACACCACGCTGCATACCGTCGAGCGCATGGCCAGCCAGGTGTTCATCCCGCTGACCGTGGGCGGTGGCGTGCGTACCGTGCAGGACATCCGCAATCTGCTCAACGCCGGTGCGGACAAGGTCTCGATCAACACCGCGGCGGTGTTCAACCCCGAGTTCGTCGGCGAAGCGGCGCAGCATTTCGGCTCGCAGTGCATCGTCGTCGCCATCGATGCGAAGAAGGTTTCCGGGCCGGGCGAAACTCCGCGCTGGGAGATCTTCACCCATGGCGGGCGCAAGCCTACCGGGCTGGACGCGGTGGAGTGGGCGAAGAAGATGGAAGGCCTGGGCGCTGGCGAGATCCTGCTGACCAGCATGGATCAGGACGGCATGAAGAACGGCTTCGACCTGGGGGTGACCCGCGCCATCAGCGATGCCCTGGGCATTCCGGTGATCGCCTCGGGGGGCGTCGGCAACCTGCAGCACCTGGCCGACGGCATCCTCGAAGGCCACGCCAGCGCAGTGCTGGCGGCGAGCATCTTCCACTTCGGCGAGTACACCGTGCCTGAGGCCAAGGCCTACATGGCGCACCGCGGTATCGTCGTCAGATAGCCACTGGACAGCATGGCGGGCTCGCGGCACTCTTGAGCACGCCATGGATTCCGGTAGCCCGTCATGTTCAAACGTCTTCTTCTTGTTCTTGCCAGCGCTTCGGTTCTCTTCGCCGCAAGCGCTCGCGCAGCGCAAACGCCGGACACCTCCCTGGTGTTGCTGACGGAAAACTTCCCCCCCTACAACATGGCCAAGAACGGCAAGAACTTCGCCCAGGGCGAGAATATCAACGGCATCGCCGTGGATATCGTCCGCGAAATGTTCAAGCGTGCCGGGATCAATTACAGCCTGACCCTGCGCTTTCCCTGGGAGCGCATCTACAAGCTCGCCCTGGAGCAGCCGGGGTATGGCGTGTTTGTCATGGCGCGGCTGCCGGACCGGGAGCCGCTGTTCAAATGGGTCGGCCCCATCGGCCCGGACGACTGGATCATGCTGGCCCGGGACGACAGCAAGATCGCCCTGCAATCCCTGGAGCAGGCGCGCAAGTACCGGATCGGCGCCTACAAGGGCGACGCCATCGCCGAGACCCTGGCCAAGCAAGGACTCAAGCCGCTGGTGGTGCTGAGGGACCAGGACAACGCCAGGAAGCTGGTGGGCGGCCAGATCGACCTATGGGCCACCGGCGACCCCGCCGGGCGTTATCTGGCCAGGCAGGAAGGCGTGACCGGGCTCAAGACCGTGCTGCGCTTCCACAGCGCCCAACTGTACCTGGCGCTGAACAAAGAAGTACCGGACGAGACCGTCGCCCGGCTGCAGGCCGCGCTGGACCAACTGCGCGAGGAAGGCGTGGTGGAAGAGATCATGGGGCGCTATCTGTAGGCAGACGCAGCTGAATATCGCGGGCAAGCCTCGCTCCTACGGATTCAGGTGGTTTGCGGCAATCGAGCCAGACGCCGCTTCTGTAGGAGCGAGGCTTGCCCGCGATGCATTCGAACGTCCGCCGCCAATCCTCAGCGGTAAACCCCATCCTTGCCGTGCCCAACCATCGCCCTGTTGCTGCGCACGCTGATCATCAACTCGATATCGATCCAGTCGATGCCCTGGGCCTTGAGCCTGGGCAGTTCGCGTTCGAGCACGGCCAGGGTCTGCGGGTAGGGATGGCCGATCACCACCGCCGAACCCTGCTTGTGCGCCAGGTTGATCGCGGTCTGCAACTGGTGGCTGATGGCGTCTTCGGTGCGTTCGTCGTCGAGGAACACATCGCGGGACACACTGGCCAGGCCGATCTTCTGCGCTTCGGCGGCGGCCACGGTCTTGGCGCTGGTGCGGCTGTCGACAAAGAACTTGTGGCGGCGCTGCAACTCGGCCATCAGCCAGGCCATGGCCTGGGGCTGGGAGGTCATGCGGCTGCCCATATGGTTGTTGATGCCGCTGGTGTAGGGCACGGCCTTGAAGGCGGCGTTGAGGCGTCTTTCCAGCTCATCGATGGGCAGCTCGGGGTGCCAGGCGAAAGGGCCGGTGGCCGGGTCCATGGGCATGTGCAGGATGACGATCTTGCCGGCGCGATGGGCTTCGCGGGCGAACTCGGCGGCGTGGGGCGTGTCGGGCATGATCGCCGTGGTCACCGGGCCGGGCAGGGCGAGTACGCGGCGATCGCGGGGCAGGTTCTGCCCGAGGTCGTCGATGATCAGGCTCAGGTAGGCCTTGCGCGGGGCGGGCTCGGCGGCCTGGGTCGAGGTGAAGGCGAGAAGGCACAGAAGCCCGATCATGAGCCTCCACGACAACCGTGGGTGGGGTTGGCGGTGGTTGGTCATGGGGATTTGAAGCATAAGGTTCGGGTAAGGCCTTGGCGGGGTGTGGCGATCATGATGACGCCATCGCGAGCAAGCTTCGCTCCTACAGAGGAGGCGGCGGGCTTGCTCGCGATGGGTTCCATCACTTGCTGCGGGTGATGCTCAAGCCCTTGAGCAGGCTGAGGGCCTGGGCCAACTGGTAGTCATCGTCCTGCGGCATCGGCTTGGGCTTGCTGCCGGAAGCGGTCGGCTTGTCGGCGCCGCCGTTGCCATTGCCCAGGTGACCTTGCAGGTCGGCTTCCTTGAAGTACTCGTTGTCCTGCGCTTCGTTGGTGATCTTGGCGCGGCGCACCTCGATGTCCGGCACGATGCCCTGGGCCTGGATCGAGCGGCCGTTCGGGGTGAAGTACAGCGCGGTGGTGATCTTCAGCGCACGCTCGTTGTTCAGCGGCAGCACGGTTTGCACCGAGCCCTTGCCGAAGCTGGTGGTGCCCATCAGCACCGCGCGTTTCTGGTCCTGCAGGGCGCCGGCGACGATCTCCGAAGCCGAGGCGCTGCCACCGTTGATCAGCACCACCATAGGTACCGCTTCGCTTTCGTCCTTGCCGGTGGCGGAGAAGCGCAGCTCGGAGTTGGCGATGCGGCCCTTGGTATAGACGATCAGGCCCTTGGTGATGAAGTGGTCGACCACTTCCACCGCCGATTGCAGCACGCCGCCGGGGTTGTTGCGCAGGTCGAGGATGATGCCGTTGAGCTTCTTGCCGTTGTCCTTGCGCAGCTTGGCCAGGGCCTTGGACACTTCCTCGCCGGTCTTGACCTGGAACTGGGTGATGCGGATATAGCCGTAGCCCGACTCCAGCAGTTGGCTCTTCACGCTCTTCACCTGGATGGTGGCGCGGGCCAGGGTCACGTCGAACGGCGCACCGCCGTCGCGTACCAGGGTCAGGGTGATCTTCTGGCCGATCTTGCCGCGCATCTTGTCCACGGCTTCGGTCATGCTCTGGCCGCGGGTCGGCTGGCCATTGATCTTGACGATCAGGTCGCCGGCCTGGATGCCGGCCTTGGACGCCGGGGTGTCGTCGATCGGCGACACCACCTTGATGATGCCGTCTTCGGAGCCGACTTCGATGCCCAGGCCGCCGAACTCGCCGCTGGTGCTTTCCTGCAGCTCGGCGAAGTCTTCAGGGCCCAGGTAGGCCGAGTGCGGGTCGAGGTTGCTGAGCATGCCCTTGATGGCGTTTTCCAGCAGGGTCTTGTCGTCGACAGGTTCGACATAGGCGGCCTTGATCCGGTCCATGACCTCGGCGAAGGTGCGCAGCTCTTCGAGCGGTAATGGCGCCTTGGTGGTCGTGGCGGCTGTCGATTGAGCGGTTTCGGCGGCAAACGCCAGGGGCGCACCGATCACCAGAGCGATCGTCAGGGCCAGCGAGGTGAGGCGGGACAAATGCAGCATGTCGAACGAACTCCTGAATGAGATGGCGCGCTTATCCTTGCGCGCGGCACCATTGTGCCGGGTCGCTTGGGCGACCCTGCTGGCGAATAGCGAAGTACAGCGCAGGCGCGCCCTGTCCGCCACTGCTACCCACAGTGGAGATGGACTCGCCGGCCTTGACCACATCGCCCGCTTCTTTAAGCAGCGTCTGGTTGTGTCCGTAGAGGCTCAAGTAGCCGTTGCCATGGTCGAGGATCACCAGCAGGCCGGCGCCGCGCAACCAGTCGGCGAACACTACGCGGCCGCCGTGGACGGCATGCACCTGGCTGCCGGCCGAGGCGCTGATCATCACCCCGTCCCACTTGGTCCGGGCATCGTCGCCGCGGCTTTCGCCGAAGCGCGCCAGCAGTCGACCATCAACCGGCCATGGAAGTTTTCCCCGGGATGAAGCAAAAGGGCCTCCATAGGAGGCGCCTGCGCTGGAAACCAAGGGGCCGGGCGTCGCTCGGGGCGGCTTGCTCGGGCTGTCGTCGGCATTGGCCTGGGCCTCACGCAAACGCTTTTTTTCGGCTTCCTGCTGGGCGATCAGCGCTTTCTGTCGCGCTTCCTCTGCCTCTCGGGCCTGGCGGGCCAGGGTTTCCTCGATGGTTTTCAGTACCTTGCCCAGATCGGCCTGGTCCTGTTCGCGGGCCTTGAGCTTGTCGCCACGGGCCTTCACGTCGTCATTGAGCTTGGCCAGGGCCACCTGGCGTTCCTTGCGGACCTTGTCGAGCTCTTCACGCTGGGTGTCGAGGCTGCTTTTCTGCACCAGCAGCTGGGCTTGCTGCAGGGAGATTTCCTTTTCGACATTGGCCAGCTGGCGCAGGGTCTCGTTGAAATTCTTCAGCTGCTCCAGGCGGGCCTGGCTCAGGTAGTCGTAATAGGTCAGGGTGCGGGCGAATTTTTCCGGGTTCTGCTGGTTGAGCAGCAGCTTGAGGTACTCCTGACGGCCGTTCTGGTAGGCCGCGCGGGCCTGGATGGCGATCAGTTGTTGCTGTTCAATGCGCGCGCTCTGGAGTTTTTTTTTCTCCTCATCGAGACGTTGCAGCTCGGATTCGCTTTTCTTCAGCTCTTTCTGCAGGGCATCGACCTGCTTTTCCAGCTTGCCCATCTCGGTTTCGGTGCCGCGCAGGTCTTTCTGCACGCCGGATTTTTCTTCCTGCAGCTTGCCCAGCAGCTTTTTCAGCTCGGCAATATCCTGACGCGTGGCGTCCAACTGTTGTTGGGTTTGCGCGCGCTCGTCGGCGAAGGCCGGTTGGAGCAGGCAGATCAGAGCAAGGGTAATCAGGGCGCGAAGCATAGAGGCGGGCGACACCAGGGAAAGGGACAGCCTAGTATGCCCGCCCCTCGCTGCAAAAAAAACGCCTCAAAGCCAACTGCTTTGAGGCGTTCGTCATAAAAAGCCGTTTCCGGCCCATTATTCGGCGTTTTTGATATCAGACCAGTATCGAAGTGCCAGTCATTTCGGCAGGCTGCGGCAGGCCCAGCAACTTGAGCATGGTCGGCGCCACGTCAGCCAGGACTCCGCCTTCGCGGACTTTCAGGTTGCGCTTGCCCACATAGATGAACGGCACCGGCTCGCTGGTGTGGGCGGTGTGGGCCTGACCGGTGGAGGCGTCGGACATCTGCTCGACGTTGCCGTGGTCGGCGGTGATCAGGGCTTCGCCGCCGACCTTTTCCAGGGCCTCGACGATGCGGCCGACGCACAGGTCCAGGCATTCAACGGCCTTGACCGCCGCGTCGAACACGCCGCTGTGGCCGACCATGTCGCCGTTGGCGTAGTTGACCACGATTACGTCGTAGCGCTGGTTTTCGATGGCCTCGACGATCCGGTCGGTGACTTCCGGCGCGCTCATTTCCGGCTGCAGGTCGTAGGTGGCGACTTTTGGCGACGGGATCAGGATGCGTTCTTCGCCCGGGAACGGCTCTTCGCGGCCACCGGAGAAGAAAAAGGTCACGTGGGCGTATTTTTCGGTTTCGGCGATGCGCAGCTGGGTCTTGCCGTTTTTCGCCAGGTAGTCGCCCAGCACGTTTTCCAGGCTGCCCGGGGCAAAGGCCGAAGGGGCCGGAATGCTCGCCGCGTATTGGGTCAGCATGACGAAACCGGCCAGTTTCGGCTGGCGGGCGCGCTCGAATTCCTTGAAACCGTCCTCGACGAACACCCGGCTCAGCTCGCGGGCGCGGTCGGCGCGGAAGTTCATGAACACCACGGCGTCGCCGTCTTCGACCTTCACCGGCTCGCCAAGGGTGGTGGCCTTGACGAATTCGTCGCTCTCGCCACGCTCGTAGGCAGCCTGCAGGCCTTCCTGGGCGGTGGCGGCGTTGAATTCGCCCTTGCCGTCGACGATCAGGTTGTAGGCCTGGGCCACGCGATCCCAGCGGTTGTCGCGGTCCATGGCGAAGTAACGGCCGATCAGGCTGGCGATGCGGCCCTTGCCCAGGGTCTTGAAGGTTTCATCCAGCAGTTCGATCGACGATGCGGCGCTTTTCGGCGGGGTGTCGCGGCCGTCGAGGAAGGCGTGCAGGTAGATCTTCTCGGCGCCACGCTTGAAGGCCAGTTCGGCCATCGCCACCAGATGGTCCTGGTGGCTGTGCACGCCGCCATCGGACAGCAGGCCGAGGATGTGCACGGCCTTGCCGGCGGCCACGGCTTTATCCACGGCGGCGCAGATGGTCGGATTCTCGAAGAACTCGCCATCGCGGATGGCTTTGGTGACACGGGTGAAATCCTGGTACACCACGCGGCCGGCGCCGAGGTTCATGTGGCCGACTTCGGAGTTGCCCATCTGGCCGTCCGGCAGGCCGACATCCATGCCCGAACCCGAGATCAGGCCATTCGGCACGCTGGCGTACAGGCGGTCGAGGACCGGCTTCTTGGCCGCATAAATAGCGTTGGATTCGTGGCTCTCGCTGTGACCGAAGCCATCCAGAATCATCAGGACCAAAGGTTTAGGCGTGGTAGTCATAGATTCCACTCGTGGCTGGATTGGGAGAATGTTGGAAAAAGGGAGTGGCAGTTTAAAGCCAAGTTCCATCGGCGTCACCGCCGGGCGGGGTTTGGCCGACCCGGAGGGCTGTGTATACTGGCCGACATTTTAACGCCCTGGAACCTCCTTGATGGTTGCTCACCTGATTCAATTCGCCACTGAACACTACTTGCTCGTCGGCGCCTTCGTCATCTTGCTGGCTCTGTTGATCGCTCACGAGTTGAGCCGCGGTGGCCGCAGCCTCAGCACCCGCGAACTGACCGCGCTGGTCAACAGCGAGCAGGGCGTGGTGATCGATATCCGTCCGTCCAAGGACTTCGCCGCGGGCCATATCGTCGGCGCGTTGAACATCCCTCAAGACAAACTGGCCGCCCGCGTGGGCGAGCTGGACAAGCACAAGGCCAAGACCATCATTCTGGTCGACGCCCTGGGTCAGCACGCCGGCACCCACGCTCGCGAGCTGATGAAGTCCGGCTTCACCGCCGCCAAGCTGTCCGGCGGCGTTGGTAGCTGGAAAGCCGACAACCTGCCGCTGGTGAAGTGATATGGCTGCTGTCGTCGTCTATTCCAGCGATTACTGCCCCTACTGCTCGCGGGCCAAGTACCTGCTCGAGAACAAAGGCGTAGCCTTCGAAGAGATCAAGGTCGACGGCAAGCCGCAGGTTCGCGCCGAAATGGCCCAGAAGGCCGGGCGCACGTCCGTGCCGCAGATCTGGATCGGCAGCACCCATGTGGGCGGTTGTGACGATTTGTTCGCCCTGGAGCGCGCCGGCAAGCTCGACGCGCTGCTCGCGGCCTGACTACCCCCCCAAGATCAGCAAACCCTACATGACCCCGAGATCAAGAAGGATCTGAGATGACTGACCAACAGAACACCGCTGCGACCGAAGACGAATCCGCACCGCAATTCTCGCTGCAGCGCATCTATGTGCGTGACCTGTCTTTCGAAGCTCCGAAAAGCCCGGCGATCTTCCGCCAGCAGTGGGAGCCGAGCGTCGGCCTGGACCTGAACACCCGTCAGAAGGCGCTGGAAGAAGGTTTCCACGAAGTTGTGCTGACCCTGTCGGTCACCGTGAAGAACGGTGACGAAGTGGCGTTCATCGCCGAAGTGCAACAGGCCGGTATCTTCCTGATCAAGAATCTGGACGACGCTTCGATGAGCCACACCCTGGGCGCGTTCTGCCCGAACATCCTGTTCCCGTACGCTCGCGAAGCGCTGGACAGCCTGGTGACCCGCGGTTCGTTCCCGGCCCTGATGCTGGCTCCAGTGAACTTCGACGCACTGTACGCGCAAGAGCTGCAACGCCTGCAGGCAGCCGGTGAAAACACCGTTCAATAAGCCGCTGGGTTCCATGAAAAAAGCGCCGTTTCAGGCGCTTTTTTCATGTTTGGGCCCAAGGTTTCGAGGCTGACGCCGATAGCCGGCGCCGACCTGTAGCCGCTGCCGAAGGCTGCGATCGTCTCCGAAGGAGGCGCAAGGTCCTGAGAGCGCTGAAGGCCTTCGGCCTTATCGCAGCCTGCGGCAGCGGCTACAACGCGTCGCGCAGAGGTGGGTGGCTTATTTGAACCCTAGCTGGCGCCAGGCTTCGTAGACAGCCACCGCCACGGTGTTGGACAGGTTCAGGCTGCGGCAGCCTTCGCGCATGGGCAGGCGCAGGCGTTGTTCGGCGGGCAGGGCGTCCAGCACTTCGGCGGGCAGGCCGCGGCTTTCCGGGCCGAACAGGAAGGCATCGCCTTCGGCGAAGCTGGCGTCGTGGAAAGGTCGCGAGCCCTTGGTGGTGAAGGCGAACAGGCGCGGATGGCCTAGGCTTTCAAGGCAGCTGGCGAGGTCGGCATGGCGCTGCAGGGTGGCATACTCGTGGTAGTCGAGGCCGGCCCGGCGCAGGCGCTTGTCGTCCATTTCGAAACCCAGTGGCTCGATCAAATGCAGGTGGCAGCCGCTATTGGCGCACAACCTGATTACGTTGCCGGTATTCGGCGGAATTTCTGGTTGAAAAAGGATGACGTGAAACATGCACGGCTCCGAAGAAAAAGACAGGCCGCATTCTACGCCTGAAGCGGACTCCAGGCCGAAGCTAATGCTGCGGGTGTTCGGCTCGCTGGCGATCTTTGGCGTGATGGTCGGGCTGATGATCGGTCGCCTGACGACCCCGGACCCCACCGAGTTGCAGGAGGTGCAGGTCCAACCCAATGCCCTGGTGGTGTGGTTCAACAACGAGCCCAAGGTCCATGGCGAGCACGTCGACGGGGCCGTGGCGCTGCTGTTCGAGGCCGAGGGGCGGGCGCAGAAGGGCCAGTTGAAGATCAACGACAAAGATGCCAACTGGCGGGTGCGGGCGGCTGAGGAAGGCTTGCTGCTGAACGTGGTCGCCGCGCGGGCGCTGCACGCCGAGTGGTCGGGCAGCGAGGTCGATGGGCGCTGGCGCCTGGAGCTCCAGCTGCGCGAGGAATAAAAGAGGGGATTCCCGGCCTGCCTGTACCAAGGTCCCCAAAAGCGTGAGGGCTGGGCGCTGATTGCGCCGGGCCCGGTGTAAAGAGGGGAAGCCCCGGCCTGCCTGTACCAAGGTTCCCAAAAGCGTGAGGGCCGCGCTGATTGCACTGGGCCCGGTGTAAAGAGGGAATCCCCGGCCTGCCTGTACCAAGGTTCCCGAAACGGGTGGGGCTCGTCGCTGTGAGCGTGATGAGCCCGGGTGTTAAAGAGGGAATCCCTGGCCTGCCTGTACCAAGGTTCCCCAAACCGGGTGGAACCCGTCGCTGCGAGCGGTATGGGTTCCGGGTGTAAAGAAGGGGATTCTCGGCCTGCCTGTACCAAGGTCCCCAAAACGGGTGAGTGACTGCACTCGTAATCTTGTCTTTGCAGGGGGCGTGCCAATTTCGGCTTAAACGGTTAAGCGAATTTTCAAGAAATGCTGAAAGCCCCGGTTTCCGGGGCTTTCATCGTTCTGTGGATTTGTTCTGGCGAGAAACATCGAGGTCGCCCGCGGTGAAACCCCAGGTCTGTTCGCGCATTTCGGCAGTGCAGGCTCACCATTGCGGTGCACAAAAAGCATCGCGGGCAAGCCTCGCTCCTACAGAACACCTTCATCTGTAGGAGCGAGGCTTGCCCGCGATTGGCTCTGTCACTCGACACAGCACGAATGCCTTGCGCCGTAGCCGCTGCCGAAG
>NZ_JACNAC010000052.1:0-45797 GCF_017349775.1 Pseudomonas sp. GW460-12-10-14-TSB1 | reverse complement strand
CCGCCAAGGCCATGGGCCTGACCACCGTGGCCGTGCACAGCGCCACCGACCGTGACGCCCGCCACAGCCGCGAAGCCGACCTGCGCGTCGACCTGGGCGGCAGCAAGGCCGCCGACAGCTACCTGCAGATCGACAAACTGATCGCCGCCGCCAAGGCCAGCGGCGCCCAGGCCATTCACCCCGGCTACGGCTTTCTTTCGGAAAACGCCGGCTTCGCCCGCGCCATCGAAGCCGCTGGCCTGATCTTCCTCGGCCCGCCGGCGTCGGCCATCGACGCCATGGGCAGCAAGTCGGCGGCCAAGGCGCTGATGGAAACCGCCGGCGTGCCCCTGGTCCCCGGTTACCACGGCGAAGCCCAGGACCTGGAAACCTTCCGCGTCGCCGCCGAACGCATCGGCTACCCGGTGCTGCTCAAGGCCACCGCCGGCGGTGGCGGCAAGGGCATGAAAGTGGTGGAGGACGTCAGCCAGCTGGCCGAAGCCCTGGCCTCGGCCCAGCGGGAAGCCCAGTCGTCCTTCGGCGACTCGCGGATGCTGGTGGAAAAGTACGTGCTCAAGCCGCGCCACGTGGAGATCCAGGTGTTCGCCGACCAGCACGGCAACTGCCTGTACCTCAACGAACGCGACTGCTCGATCCAGCGGCGCCACCAGAAGGTCGTCGAAGAGGCCCCGGCCCCCGGCCTGAGCGCCGAACAGCGCAAGGCCATGGGCGAAGCCGCGGTACGCGCGGCGCAGGCCATAGGTTACGTCGGCGCCGGCACCGTGGAGTTCCTGCTGGACGCCCGCGGCGAATTCTTCTTCATGGAAATGAACACCCGCCTGCAAGTGGAACACCCGGTCACCGAAGCCATCACCGGGCTGGACCTGGTGGCCTGGCAGATCCGCGTGGCCCAGGGCGAGGCGCTGCCGATCACCCAGGACCAGGTGCCGCTGATCGGGCATGCGATCGAAGTGCGGCTGTACGCCGAGGACCCGGGCAACGACTTCCTCCCTGCCACCGGGCGCCTGGCGCTGTACCGCGAATCGGCGGCGGGTCCCGGACGGCGGGTGGACAGCGGCGTCGAGGAAGGCGACAGCGTGTCGCCGTTCTACGACCCGATGCTCGGCAAGCTGATCGCCTGGGGCGAGAACCGCGAGCAGGCGCGCTTGCGCCTGCTGGGTATGCTCGACGAGTTCGCCATTGGTGGGCTGAAGACCAACCTGGCGTTCCTCCGGCGCATCATCGCCCACCCGGCCTTCGCCGCCGCCGAACTGGATACTGGCTTTATCCCGCGTTATCAGGATCAGTTGCTGCCACCGGCCACAGCCCTGAGCGACGAGTTCTGGCAAGCCGCCGCCCAGGCGTTCGCCCAAAGCCAGCCGGACCAGCTGCGTGCCGACGACCGTCACTCCCCCTGGGCCAAGGCCAGTGGTCTGCGCATCGGCCTGCCACGGGAAACCGTGCTGCACCTCGACTGCGAGGGCCAGGACCGGGCGGTCAAGCTGGACCCAAGCAACGCCGCCATTGCCTTGCACGGCGAGCAGCTGTCGATCGAGCACAAGGGGTTGCGCCAGCAGCACCGGGCGATTCGCCAGGGCGACAGCCTGTACCTGCAGTGGCAGGGCGAGATGCACCGCGTCACGGCCTATGACCCGATTGCCGCGGTGGAGGCCAGCCACAGTCATCATGGCGGCCTGACCGCGCCCATGAACGGCAGCATCGTGCGGGTGCTGGTGCAGGCCGGGCAGAGTGTCGAAGCCGGCGCGCAACTGGTGGTCCTGGAAGCCATGAAGATGGAACACAGCATCCGCGCCCCCCAAGCCGGGGTGGTCAAGGCACTGTATTGCCAGGAAGGCGAGATGGTCAGTGAAGGAAGTGCCCTGGTGGAGCTGGAATAAGCTCCTGAGGCAGAAGATCGTTCCCGCAGCCTTGCGGGAACGATCGTATTTTTACGTCAGAATTTCGCAGTAGCCTGCACCACTACACCAATAATCCGACACTCATCGCTGTAAAGCGCCTTCGGGTAAGTCGGATTCAGCGGCACCAGATAACGTTGCCCACCCTCTTCCACCAGCTTGCGGAAAATCGCTTCGGTACTGCCCGGGCATTGCACGATCACCAGCTTGCCGGGAACCGCCTCCACCGCCGGATCCACCAGGATCAACATGTCCTGGGCGATGCTCAGGCCGCTCGGGGCAATCATCGCGTCGCCCACCACGACCAGCCAGAAAGCCGAGCCTTCGGCCTGGTAGTCGGAGAGCTCGTAACGCTCGGCGGCGTAGCCCGCGCCACCGGCCTCGCGAACCTCGCCAACGCCCCGCCAGTCGCTGACCGGGTAGCGAAAGTACGGGTTGTACTTCTGCACCAACGACGGCCCTTCCAGCAGCAACTGGCCCTCGTCATCCACCTGGGGTTTTTCGCGGATCACCAGCGCGACTTCGAGAAAACCCAGGCCGATTTCTTCCAGCACCCGGTTCATGTCTTCGATCTTCGGCTGGCGGCGTTTGCTCAGCCAATGGCCGATGCCGCCCTGGGACATGCCCAGGCGCTCCGCGAGCTTTTCTTGCGTGACCTTGCGGTCCTTCATGTTGGATTTAACCAACTCGATCCATTTGTCCATGGACCGGAACAATACGTTGTGTATTTCGGCCCTCAACACACAAGTTGTAGTATTTGAAACCTAGTCACAAATACATTAAGTATTACCATTCCTCAGACCCTCTTATTCCACGTCAAAGGATGGAACCGCTCATGAACACAACCAGCAAAGATGCACCGGAACTGGAAACCGATGTCGGCTTCAACGCCCTCAAGGACAGCGAGGCCGCCCGCCGGGCCATGGACTACTACTTGAAACCGGCTATTGCAGAAGCCTCGATCGACGAGAAATTCTTCGAGGTCAAACCCAGCATCAGCAGCGAGGAAGCGATGATCCACGCTTCCGACCTGCTGCGGTGCGCCGCGGCCAGCGCCTACGAGGCCGCCGACCACCTGCGGGGTACCCGGCGGGACCTGGCGTTTTCCGTGGTGCACATGATCGACATGGCCAAGGCACTGGTGGATCGCTCGCTGGACAGCCAGCGCCAGGAATGAGATGCACGGCGGAATTTGCCCGCGGCTCATCCGGCCGATGAACAGGGCTGGCAACAGGGACAGGAAATTATTTTCCAAAAGGCGGGGAAAAACATTTGACTTGCAAATGATAATGATTATTATTGCAAGCAACTGGTCGCGAGATCAGTCGATAACCCAAGAGACCTTAGGTCGGACTCCTGGATTATCTCCTCATCAGGCTAATCACGGTTTTTGACCCGGCTTTTTGCCGGGTCTTTTTTTTCTGCCAGTTTTTCTGGCTTGGCTTCAGGCTAATGAAGACTGGGTACCGCTGAATTGGCGGCGATGATAGCAAAAGAATGCCTCATTGCAAGCCGACGCCCGCCGCAACGGCTCGCAAATGTAAAAACAGCGCTTGAGAATCAATCGCATAGCTTCTAAGCTGCTTTCGCGTCAAGGACGACGCCCCCCTCTCCCACGGAAATTACCCCCGGTAATTCCCTGCCTTGCTAAAGTAACGGCCATAAAAATCCTGTTCAGGAATCGACCATGACCGTGGCTCAAAGCTCGTTTCAAATCTCTGCCAATTTCGACAGCGGCAATATCGAAGTACTGGATGCCAGCAACCCCTCGCAAGTCCTGCTGGCCATCAAGCCCGACACCCGCAGCGCGCATTTCCAGTGGTTCCACTTCAAGGCCAGCGGCCTGCGTGTTGGCCAGGAACACTGGTTCCGCCTGAGCAATGCCAGCAAATCCTCGTACAACAAGGCCTGGAGCGGCTATCAGGCGGTGGCGTCCTACGATCACGTCAACTGGTTCCGCGTGCCGACGATTTTTGAAGGCGACACCCTGCGCTTCTGCCTGGAAGCCACCCAGACCCACGCCTGGTTCGCCTATTTCGAACCCTACAGCCGCGGCCGGCATGACTGGCTGATCGAGCAGGCGCTGAACAAGGCCGGCGCCGAACTGCTGGCCACCGGCAAAAGCGTCGAGGGCCGTGATATCCAGTTGCTGCGCAAAGGCAACGGCGGCGAAGGCCGGCGCAAGGTCTGGATCATCGCCCAGCAGCACCCTGGCGAGCACATGGCCGAATGGTTTATGGAGGGGGTGATCGAGCGCCTGCAGCATCGCGACGACGCCGAACTGAACCGACTGCTGGCCAGCGCCGACCTGTACCTGGTGCCGAACATGAACCCCGACGGCGCCTTCCACGGCCACTTGCGCACCAACGCCATGGGCCAGGACCTGAACCGCGCCTGGCAGAGCGCCAGCCAGGAGCTCAGCCCGGAAGTGCTGTTCGTCCAGCAGCAGATGGAGCAGTACGGCGTCGACCTGTTCCTCGACGCGCACGGCGACGAAGAAATCCCCCACGTGTTCACCGCCGGCTGCGAAGGCAACCCGGGCTACACGCCGCGCCTGGCCAAGCTCGAGGAGCATTTCCGCAGCCACCTGAAACACAAGACCCGGGACTTCCAGACCACCCACGGCTACACCAGGGACAAGCCCGGCGAAGCCAACATGACCCTGGCCTGCAACAGCGTCGGCGAGAAGTTCGATTGCCTGTCGCTGACCCTGGAAATGCCGTTCAAGGACCACGACGACAACCCCAACCCGCTCACCGGCTGGTCGGGCAAACGCTCGATGCAACTGGGCAAGGACGTCCTCAGCACCGTGGCCGACATGGTCGGCATCCTGCGCTGATCCTGCCGCGCTGGCCGCGGCTCGAACCGCGGCCAGCGCCTATTGCACCGGCACCCGCCGGCAATCCTCGGGCCCGAGCAAGCGCCCGTCCGCCGAGCGCAATTCCAACGGTCGCAGCGGCAATCCCTGCTCGCGGTCGACCATCAGCGAATGCGCTTCCCCCGCCTCATAGAAATACGCCTCGCCCCACTGCCGTAGACCGATGATCAGGTTGAACAGGCCGTTGCCCTTCGGCGTCAGCACGTACTCCTGATAGGCACTGCCGTCCGACGCCGGCAGCACTTCGAAGATGCCATGGGCCACCAGGGTGCGCAGACGGGCGGCGAGGATATTCTTGGCCATCCCCAGATTGCGCTGGAACTCGCTGAAGCGGCGGATGCCGTCAAAGGCGTCACGAATGATCAGCAGCGACCACCAGTCACCGATAGCGTCCAGCGAACGGGCCACCGGGCATTCGGCGCCCTCCAGGCTTGTACGTTTGACCATGATGCAGACTCGCGGCAGGAAAGTGGTTGCAATATAAAACCAGTCTCTCTACCGTACAACTGGTTTCATAAAGCAACCAGAAATCACGGAGCCGAGCATGACAGCCGCAATCGCCCCCCTGCCATCCGCCACCATCCCGGCGTCGGTGGTGCTGCTCTTTGCCATTGCCTGCGGGTTGGCGGTGGGCAATGTCTATTACGCCCAACCCCTGCTCGACGCCATGGCCCACAGTCTGGAGATGCCGCAAGCGACCATCGGCCTGGTCATCACTCTGACCCAGGTCGGCTATGGCCTCGGCCTGCTGTTCCTGGTGCCGCTGGGCGACCTGCTGAACCGGCGGCGCCTGATCGTCGGCCAGATGAGCTTGTCGGTCGTTGCCCTGTTGATGGTGGCGCTGGCGGCGGACAGCACTTGGCTGTTGCTGGGCATGGCCCTGACCGGGCTGCTCGCGGTGGTGACCCAGGTGCTGGTGGCCTATGCCGCGAACCTGGCCGCGCCGGGCGAACGTGGCCAGGTGGTGGGCAGCGTGACCAGCGGCATCGTGCTCGGGATCCTGCTGGCGCGCACGGTGTCGGGAACCATGGCCGACCTGGCCGGCTGGCGTTCGGTGTACCTGCTGTCGGCCGGGCTGACCCTGCTGATGGCGCTGCTGTTGTGGCGGGTGCTGCCCAAGGTCGAGCAACCGGCAGCAATGCACAGCTACGGCCAGCTGATCCGCTCGCTGTCCGGCCTGTTCCGCGAAGAAAAGGTCCTGCGCGATCGAGCGGTGCTGGCGATGCTGATCTTCGGCGCCGGCACCGTGCTGTGGACCCCACTGGTGCTGCCCCTGAGCGCCCCGCCGCTGTCGCTGTCCCATACCGAGATCGGCCTGTTCGGCCTCGCCGGCGCCGCCGGTGCCCTGGGCGCCTCGCGCGCCGGACGCCTGGCCGACCGTGGCCTGGGACAGTGGACCAGCGGCCTGGCGCTGAGCCTGATGCTGGCCTCCTGGTTGCCGATCGCCTACACCCAATCGTCGCTCTGGGCCCTGCTGCTGGGAGTGATCGCCTTCGACCTGGGTTTGCAGGCGGTGCATGTCACCAGCCAGAGCCTGATCTACAGCACCCGCCCCGAGGCCCAGAGCCGCCTGGCCGCGGGCTACATGCTGTTCTACTCGATCGGCAGCGCCAGCGGTTCGATCGGCGCCACCGCCATGTACGCCTGGGCCGGCTGGACCGGGGTGTGCCTGCTGGGTGCCGCGATCAATGCCGTGGCGCTGCTGTACTGGCTGTGGAGCCTGAACCCGCGCAAAGCCCTGGTGTGTGCCGGTTGAGACGGGGCCGGTGCGATCCTTTTCGAGCACACCGCCCTCCCCTCAGTCCTTGCCGCGCAGCATGCTCTCCAGCACCCCGTCGCGGCGCACCCAGCCATGGAACAGCGCCGCCGCCAGATGCAGCAGCACCGTCAGGAACAGCAGGTAGGCGAGAACACCGTGGGCCTTGCGCAGAAAGGCGAACAGTTGGGCATTGGCCGGCAGGATCGACGGCAACTGCAGCGAGCTGCCGAGCATCACCGGGTCGCCCGCCGCCGAAATCATCGCCCAGCCCAGCAGCGGCAGGATCAGCATCAGCGCGTACAACAGCACGTGGGAGGCCTTGGCCGCCAACGCCTGCCAGCCCGGCAGGTCCGCCGGCAACGGCGGTTGCCGGGTGGAAAAGCGCACCAACAGGCGCACTATCACCAGCAGCAGAATGGCAATGCCCAACGGCTTGTGCAGGTGGATCAGCCACTGATGGCGCTCGGACACCGAGGCCACCATGCCAGCGCCGATAAACAACATGGCAATGATCATCAGCGCCATCAGCCAGTGCAGCAGGCGCGCCAGTGGCGCGAAGTGGTTCGGTTGGGCGCTCATGGGCGGGACTCCTGGGCAGCGTGGGGCAATTGGTCGACTTCACTGGTACGGCGCAGATAGGAGCTGGCGTAGGCCGCCGAACGGGCCGCCAGCAGCGGATCGTCGGAGGCGGCAATGCCGCTCGGCAGCACCAGCGGGTCGTAGTTGATGTCGCGGCATTCGCCATCGTTCTGCAGTTGGCTGCGCTCCAGCACCAGGGTCCCGGCATTCAGCACCTTGCGCTCGCTGGGCCAGGCCTTGCTGGCGTCGTCGGTCGGGTCGCCCGGGTTGGCCAGGGTGATGTTCAAGCGCCAGCGCAACGGACCCGCGGCCAGGCGCTGCACCAGGTCTTTTTCGAGGAAGTCGTTACCCTCAGGCACTACCGCGCCGGGCGCGTCCTGGGTCAGCGGCACCACGCCCCAGCGCACCGCCTGGCGTTGCCCGCTGGCGCTCACCAGGTAAAACGCGTTGATGCCGTTGTAGGTCTCGGTGGCATAGCTGGCCGAGGGCTTGGCGCCCTTGATCCATTGCAGGAACGGCATGGCTTCCGGGTGGGCAGCGAAAAATGCCGGCACGCTGGCCGGGTTCGGCTTGCCGGTCGCCGGGTCTGGCGAACTGGCCTGCTGCAACTGGTAAAACGCCTCGGGGGTGCCCACCGGGAACACCGGCATGCTGTTCATCCCGGTGCGCCATTGCTGGCCGTTGGCCTGGGTGAAACGCAGGGCCAGGCTGCGGATCGGCACGCTGCCGTCAGGCGCATAGGGGTTGCCGGCCGGCAAGGCGAAACGCCCGACCACCGGGGTCCGCGCTTCATTGAACACCTGGGCGCTGGAATAGCTGCGGGCCTCGCCGCTGCTCTCGAAATAACCGGCCACGCACACGCCCTTGGCGTGGTTGCGACGAAAGCCCGGATGCACGCCGTTGTTTTTCTCCAGCACATCCACCAGGGCCTTGGGGGTCAGGCGCTGCGGATCGAAGCTGCCGTGCACATAAGCCATGGCGCCGGCCAGGGCCGCAACCACCAGGGCGATCCCGGCCAGACGCAGGCTCAGGCTGGCCGCGCTCAAGGGCGGACGATCAGGGGGTGATGGGCGATCTACCATGAATATCTCCAGGGCCGCGGGCCACAGGTGGAAAGGACAGGTCAGACGAACCCCGGCAGCGGTTATTCCCTGGCCCGCTATTTATTTTTCGGGCACGGGAATAACCTGCGTTGCCGGGCGTCTGGCGCAAGTGTGCTGTTGCAAGCGTAGCGACTGGCCAACGACCCGCAGGAACCCATGAACGATATCGACGAACAGCTGCGTGAAATCATCCCCCGGTTGCGGCGCTTCGCCCTGTCCCTGAGCCGCCAGCCCAGCAGCGCCGACGACCTGGTGCAGGCATGCCTGGAGCGGGCGCTGTCGAGTTGGAGCGAAAAACGCCCCGAGGGCGATCTGCGGGCCTGGCTGTTCGCCATCCTCTACCGGCAGTTTCTCGACGCGCACCGCCGCTCACGGCGTTATGCGCGCATGCTGGAATTCTTCACCGGGCGCGACGACGCCCAGCCCTCGGTGGAACGCAGCGTAGTCGCGCAATCGACCCTGGAAGCCTTCGACCGCCTGCCCGCCGAGCAGCGCGCCCTGCTGCTCTGGGTCTCGGTGGAAGGCCTGAGCTACAAGGAAGTCGCCACTATCCTCGACGTGCCCACCGGCACCGTGATGTCCCGCCTGTCCCGGGCGCGCCAGGCCCTGCGCCAGCTCAGCGACGGCGAAATCAGCAGCCCTTCTTTGCGGATACTCAAATGATCAGCCTGCCCCCCAGCGAACGCGACCTGCACGCCTACGTCGATCATCAGCTCAGCGAGAGCGACCGGCGCCTGCTGGAAAGCTACCTGAGCAGCCACCCGCAGCTCGCCGCCCAGGTCCAGGCCTGGCAGCAGGACGCCCAGCAGCTGCGCGCGGCCCTCGGCGGTGCCCTGCGACAACCGGTCAACCCCAACCTCGACCCGACGCTGATTCGCCAGCGCCTCAAGCGCCAGTCGCGCCGCCACCTGGCCAGTGCCGCGCTGCTGTTGCTCGCCCTCGGCGTCGGCGGCCTGAGTGGCTGGCAGGCCCGGGAAATGACCCTGGCCAGTGCTGCGCTGCCGATGACCGACGCCCTACAGGCCTACCGCCTGTTTGCCCAGCAAGGCGTTCTCCCGGCCGACCTCGAGGTCCGGGGCACCGGCGCCATGCAGGCCTGGCTCGACCGCTACTTCACCCAGGCCGAGCGCCTGCCGGACCTGCGTGAGGCGGGCTTCCAGGCGGTCAGCGGGCGCCTGCTGAGCACCGATCAAGGGCCGGCGGCGATGGTGCTGTACGAGGACCAGGGTGGGCACAGGATCAGCTTCTATATCCGCCCGCCGGGACCGAAGAACTACCTGCTGCCCCGGGGCAGCCGCAGCGATGGCGAACTGCAGGCCGACTACTGGTCCGACAGCGGCTACAACTACGCCATGGTCAGCCCGAGCGGTTCGGCGGTGGCACAGCGGCTGCAGAACACCCAGAAATTTTGAGCCATGGCACCCGCATCCCCTGGGCCTGCCTTGAGACCGTCAAAGGTCCTTCGGACCTATCGCAGTGAGCAGCCGCAGGATCTGCGCCACGCCACAAACACTTGCGACTAGCGCAATAGGGTCCCTCCCCCCTTAAAACCCCACATCCAGCACCACGTTGTCGATATAGGTCCCCGCCGGTGGCGTGGCCTGGTCGGTGTAGATCCTGGCGTTGTAGTTGAACACCTGGCTGCCGGTGCCCAGGCCGTTGCCCGGGTTCACCTCGGCATCGGAACTGGCCCGCCGCGCCGCGCCCACGCTGCCCCAGCGGGTGGTGCCGGCGCTCTTGAAGATGTCGTAGGCCAGGTAGTTGCCCCCCGAGACCATCCGCCGGCGCCCGCCGACGCTGACAGCCTGCTGGCCATCGTCCAGGCCCACGGTGTAGGCGCTGCCCTTGGTGCAGGCGAGGTTGATGGTCTGCCCGCTGACGGTGGCGAAGACGCTGATCACCGGCGCGCTGCCGAAGCTGATGTTGGGCGCGGTGATCACGCAATCGTTGGCCACCGTCAGGTTGACCGTCAGGCTGGCGACGCCGCTACCGATATCGCGCCCCAGGCATATGCCCAGCGCACCGATCCCTGCGCAATAGTTCCAGCTCCAGGCGATGCTCAGAGTCTCGGTGTAGATGCCGGCGGCCACGTTGCTGCCGGTGATGCTGCCCAGATAGACCGGGATCGCCTTGGCCACGGTCGGGCTGCCCAGCAGCCCCAGGGCATCGACAATCGAGTTGCGCGCAAAGTCGAACTGCACGCCGCGGGTGATGGGGTAGTTGGTGCTGTTGTCGCCGTAGATCGTATAGCCGATGACATCGCCGGTGGGGCCCAGCAACCCGCTCTGCGAGGAAGTGATGGTGGCGTAGAAATGGTCGTTGCTGGCCATCAGGGACGCCAACGAGCCGGTACAGGCCAGGCCGGCGTTGGTGCTGGACGCGGACTGCGAGGTGGTGCGCACCAGGATCGAACTGAGGGTGCCGAAACTCGCTGGCGAGGTACTGACCACCGAACACAGGGCCTGGGCCTGATTGACCACCAGCAACGGCAACAACAGCACCATCAGCAACAGCCCCTGGCCCCAATAGCGACGCAACCTGTCCATGTTCACCGCCTCCCGATTCCGTTCATGAATCCTCACTGGCACAGCAAAGGCCCGATCAACGGCACCTGTTCCTGCTCCGGTTCCAGGGTAAAGCTCACCTGGCAACTGCTGCCGTCGGCCAGGCTGACCCGCAGGCTGTTGCTCGGTGCCAGGTTTTCCAGGTACACCAGCCCATCCCAACCCACCACCGCCTGGGCGCCGCTCTGTTCGTGGGTCACCAGGCTGCCCAGGGGCAGCTCCTGGTGCCGGGCGTCCACCAGGACCAGGCTGGCGGCGAGGATGCGGGTCAAGGGGAACTCCACCAGGTAGCCGCTGCCGCGACGCACCGCGACCCGCTGTTCGACCAGCGGACTCTGCACGTTGGCCGGCAGGTTCAGCGGGTCGATCTCGTATTTGCCGCGGTAATAGGCGCTGCTCCAGGGCACCAGCAGATGGCCGTTCTTATCGGTGCGCCCCACCAACTGGTTTTCATAGCGCACCGGAATATCCCGGTAGCCGTCGGTGCTGACCACCACGAAGGCATCATCGATGCGGTTGGCAGCGAACACCTGGCGGTCCATCCACACCAGCGAACCGCTGGCATCGGCCCAGCGGGTCTCGGCCTCGCTGGAACCATAGACCCCGGCCTGCAATTGCACCGACTGCAAACGCCAGGTCAGGTCGGCCTGGCGGTAGTCCGGCGCATCGCCCTGGGCATAACCGAGATTGAAGCCAAGGCCACCTTCGCTGGGCACCGCCCGGCTGTAGTTGACCCGCTGCCGGTTCTGCCCGTCCTTGCTGCGCTCGCTGCTCAGGCTCAGGCTGCCGTAGAGGTCGAAAGGGATCACCAGTTGGGCCTGGACCGCCCAGTTGCTGTCGCCGATCTCGCGGTTGGCCGACAGGTAGAAACTGCTGCTGCGCCACAGCGGTTTGCTCCAGGTCAGGTTGAGCAGGCGCGTGCGCGAAGCGTCCGCGGCGCGCACATCGAAATAGCCGGCGCCGAGGCTGCCGTAGCGCTCCAGGTTGAGACTCAGGGTCAGCTGCTCGCTGCGCTGGCTGAGGCTGGCGTAGGGGCTGTCCACCACCGTCAGGTCGGCGTAGCCGTCGCGGCGCTGCATGCGCTGGTAGGACAGGCTGTAGCGCTGGCTGCTGTACTGGTAACCGAGGCTGACCTGCTGCCCGCCCTGGCCGTCGAAGCGGCTCTGGCTGATGGCGCTGTTGAGCACGCCGAAGTTGCCCAGGCGCAGGTTGCCACCGAAGCCGCCGAGGGTCAGGGATTCCGCGGCCTCGGCGTGGCCTTCCAGGGTCAGGTTGTCGCTCAGGCCGTAGCGCAGGCTGCCGGAGGTGACGCCTGGGCCATAGCTGAAATCCTTTAGCGTGTAGTCGCGGCGCAGGGTCCCGGCGGCCACCGAGAAATCGCTCAGGCCCTTTTGCAGCAGGCTGCTGGTGACATAGAACGGCACGGTGGTCGACACCTGTCGCCCCAGGGCATCGGTGGTCACCACCACCGCTTCGCCGGCACCGTTGATGAACGGGATATTGGTCAGGGTGTAGGGCCCCGGCTGCAGGTCGGCGCTGCTGGACTTGTAGCCGTTGATAAACAGGTCCACCGAGGACGGTACCGCTGCCTCCCCGGCGAACTGCGGCAAGGGGTAGGTCACCAGGTCCGGGCGCACGGCAAAATCACGGGACAGTTGCACGCCGCCCAGGCGCACCGCGTTGCTCCAGGGCAAGGCGCCGCTGACCAGGTCGCCGGCCTCGTAGGTCAACAGGCGTTCGTCGTCGGAATAACGCCAGGTCGTGTCGTAGCGCCGGTAGCCGTTGTTCAGCGTGCCCTCGCCGAGGCCGGAAAAGGTCCGCCGGTACTGGCCGGTGTTGGACAGGGTGCCCCAGCCGTCGAACAGCCGCACCTCGTTCCAGGCGGCCAGGTAGGTGCCGGCATCGTCGGTGTCGTTGAGGTACAGATCGTAATTGAGCAAGGCGCCGAAACTGCTCAGCGCCGGGGTTCGAGGATAGGCCTGGCGGCTGCCGATCAGTTGCTCCGGCAGCCAGTCCGGCGGCACTTCCAGCAACAGGCGCTGGCCCTGGCTGTCATAGTCGCTGTGCAGCCCTTGCAGGCTGTCGAGGGCGACCTGCGCGTCGAGCCCCTCGGGCAATTTCATCCCGGTTTCACGCAAGGCCTGGACCGGCACGAACAGGCGTCCGGCACGTTGCTCGACGGCGATCACTCGCCCGGTATTCATCTGATTGACCACCAGTTCCAGGAACAGCTGGGCATCGCTGATCGCCTCCATGCTGCTGGGCGGCGGCGGCAGTTCGCCACCCAGGCCGGCGGAGGCGAACACCCAGCAACACAGCCCGCTCACCGCCCACCCCGGGCGCCAGAAACGACGAGCTGCGCCGAGGCTCATTGTGGCTTTTCGTCCATCGATGGAGACCTTTCTTCCATGGCCAGCCGTGGTTCCCGTTACCGCTCAGCCTGAGTCGCCGATCGGCGGGCAGCCGCGCAACCCTGCCTGCTCGCGGCGGCAAGCGGCCTCAGCGGGCCGGCGCAACGCTCTGCACCTGCGGCGCGCCATTGACCCGCACCTGCAACGCCGCGTCCGCGGTCGGCGCAGCGGGCAACGGCCAGCGCATGATCGCCCCCGGCAGCACGTAGCCCAGCAGCCCTTCCACCAGCGGCCGGGTCTGCCCCGCCTGCTTGAACGCCACATCGGTCAGGCGCGCATGCACCGCGCCCTGGTTGCGCACCTCCACGTAATTGCGCCCGTCCACCGCTACCTTGCGCCAGCTCAGCTCAGGCACGCCGGCGCTTTTCGGGTCACGCTGGCGGGTGCTGTCTTCCTTGCTCCAGAGCCCGGCACCGTAGGCGAACAGCGGCACCGAATAGCGCATCTGGAACCGGATGGCCGCCGCCGTCTTGCCCTCGCCTTCGGCAACCGGCGGCTGGGCCGAAGGGATCTCATCGATGATGATCCGGTAGGCCAGCTCCTGGCCGGGCGGGACTTCGCGGGTCCGGGTCAGACGTACCAGTTGCTTCTGCCCGGGCGCGATCTTCGCCACCGGCGGGCTGCCGATCACCTCCCGCTGGTTCTGGTACTGGTCCTCGAAGCCGCTCTGGCTCCAGGCAAAAACCCGGATCTGCAGGTTCGCGGTTTCCGTGCCGCGGTTTTCCAGCCACAAGGCGCTGGCTTGCTGGTCGGCCTCCAACACCGGGTCGATCGGCCAGATCAACACCGAGCTGGCGGCGCTTGCCTGGGCCGCCCCCAGCAGTGCCATGGCCAGCACGGCACAACGAACGGCCTGCAAGCGCCGGGAAGTCGAATACATGCTGCTACTCCTTATGGTCTTGCCCCATCACCACGACAGCTGCACCTGCAGCACGTCGCTGTACGTCCCCCCAGGCTGGTTGCCCGGTAATTGCACCTGGCCGTAGATCGGCAGGCTGATGTTGTTCGCATCGCTGTAGGCCACCGCCACGCTCTGGCCGATGCCCAGGCTCTGGCTGAACGCCGCGTCGCGAAACAGCTGGTAAGCCACCCGCGCACTGCCGCCATCGAGCTGCATGTGCCGTCCGCTGCTGTTGTACTGGCCGCCGTCGACACTCATGTTCAGGGTCACCCCCGGCGTGCATTGCAGCTGCACGCTGCTCGCCAGGGCAACCTGCAGCGTGCTGGTGGACAACGCCGACTGGCTGCCGAAGTTCAGGCTGCCGTAATTGCTCACCCCGCCCACCACCAGGCACCCGGCGACCACCGTGGCGCTGACCTGGAAGCTCTGGCTGGTCACCGCCGCCAGGGGCAGCGGCAGGCTGCTGGCACCGAGCAGCACCAGCGCCGTGCACGCGTGACGGGCCATGGCGTCAGAAGGTCAGTTCGACGGCGACGGTATCGGTGTAGGTGCCCGCCGGCAGGCCAGCCTTGCCGAGCGCCTTGCCGTAGATATTCACGGTCTGCGCCACACCGGTGCTGGTGGCCAGGTTGATGACATCGTCGATGGCCAGGAGCTGCGAGTGGCCGGAGTCGGTGTACAAGTCGTAAGGCACGAAGTTGCCGCTGCCATCGGCCAGGGCCCGGGTGCCACCGGCGGACTCGCCGTCATGGGCGCCCGCACGGACCTTCACCACCGGGCTGGTGCCGCTGGAGCAGAGGATCGACAAGGCCCCGCCGCCGCCACCGAGCACCTGGGCCGTGGCCTGGGTGAACAGGCTGTCGGTGGTGCCGAAGTTCAGGGCGCCGAAGTTCAGGCCGCTGCTGCCGCCCGCGCCGTTGACCTGGCAACTGCTGGTGAGAATCAGGCTGGACGTGATCTGGCCGGTGACTGTCGCGGCCTGGGCCACGGAAAACATGGCCAGTCCAAGCAGCGACAGGGCGATCCGGGATACAAGCATGTGCATGACATTCGTCCTCTTGGGGTTTACCAATCCAGCGTCACCGTCAGGGTGTCGGTGTAGACCCCTGCCGGTAGCGCGCGGGTATTCGCGACCACCGAGCCAAACACCGGGATGGGTATCTGGGCTCCACTGGTAACGGCGAAATTGCGTTGCTGACCGATGCTGTAGCTGTCGCTGCCGGAGGCATCGAGGAACAGCCGATAGGCAATGGTCTGGCGGCCATTGCTCAGGCGTCGGGTGCCGCCGTCGCCATTCAGGCCACCGTTGATGGTCACGGTGAAACCGGTCACCGAAGGGTTGCAGGCCACCTTCAGGCGCCCGCTGCCGCTACCGCTGACGTTGGCCCTCAGGGGCGCGTTCCAGGTCGGGCCATGCTCGCCGAAATCCAGCAGGCCGAAGTCCTCGACCGGACTCTCGGGCGTGCGGGTCGCGGCATTGGTCACTTCACAGCCGGCGATGATGGTCAGCCGCGCGTGGATCTGCCCGCTGATCGCCGCTTGCGCGTTGCCCGCCAACAGCAGCAACGAACCCAGGGCCGCCAGCGCCCAGCTGTTGATCGTCATCGCCGCCATCCTAGATTCATCGGCTCTCTCCCCTTGACCAGCCTCGGTGCCCGGCCACTACCAGGTAACCGTCACTTTCAGCAGATCGGAATAACGGCTGACCCGCGGGATCTCGGCCAGCGGTTCGATCCGTCCGTACAACGGCAGCTCCACCGAACCCGAGTCCGGCACCCGGCCGCTCACCGGCACGTTCACCGGCAGCGGAATGCGCCGGGCCGCGTCCTGGTACAGGCGATAGGGAATGGGCTTGCTGTGTTCGGCAGTGCCGGCCAGGTAGCGCACTTCGCCGACGCCCCCGTGTTGCCCGCCGTCGACGCGCAACTGATAAGGGGTGTCCGGGTTGCATTCGAGCCTGGGCAGGCGAGCATCGAGTAGCGCCGCGCTGAGGGGGCCGGCGGGGTTGTCGAGACGCGGGCTGCTGCCGAAATCCAGCACGCCCAGTTGCTCGATGCCGGCATCGCGCTGCTGTCCCACCAGCTGGCAGCCACGCTGCACGTTGACCCGAACCTCCACCTGGAGATCCACGGCCCATGCCGTCGCGCTGAGCAGCATGCTCATGACTGCGAAAACCAGCTTGCCATTCAACGCCTCAATCCTTTTGAGGAACGATAGGTACAGCTCAGGTTAGTCAGCACCGGGGAAATCGCCAGCAGCGGTGGCGAATTGCCCTACCTTAAACCACCCCCACTGAGCGCCCGGCGCGCCCTTGTTGAGCACAGTGACACGGGCAAAAAGCTGTACCGACCAGAGCTTTTCGTAGAACCAGCCAGCGCTTTCAGACAGCGCTGGATGCCGGGCCGGGGATTGGTTAAATTACCGCGCCGGTTCCAGGGGGGGAGCGGGCCTGGAACAATCGGGGTGACACCATTGGCCGCTTTACCGCCAAACCGCTCGCTACGCCCATCGCGCTGGCCCAGGCTACGCGCGTTCTTCGGCAAGGCCTTTGCCCGGCCTGCCGCCGGCACCAGCCACGGTCGGGTGATTCACGAGTATTTCCGGCATAAGGCCCACGACCAGGGCTATACCCTGAGCCACAGCCAGCAGCGGGTGATCGACTACATGGCCCAGCAGGCCAATGCCCTGCTCCAGCCAGACGCCAAACCACACGCCAGCCGCAGCCTGTACCTCCATGGCGCGGTGGGACGGGGCAAGAGCTGGCTGCTGGATGGGTTCTTCCGCGCCATCCCGCTGGCGGAAAAACAGCGCCTGCACTTCCACGATTTCTTCGCCCAGCTGCATCAGGGCATGTTCCGTCACCGCGAGCAGCCCGACGCCCTGGAGGCCACTCTCGACGAATTGCTCAGCCACTGCCGCGTGCTGTGCTTCGACGAGTTCCACGTCCACGACATCGGCGACGCGATGTTGATCACGCGGCTGTTCAAGGCCCTGTTCCAGCGCGGCATCCTGCTGTTGGTGACCTCCAACTACGCCCCCCAGGGCTTGCTGCCCAACCCGCTCTACCATGCGCGCTTCAAGCCGGTGATCGACCTGATCGCCAGCCGCATGCAGGTGATGGAGGTCGGCGGCCCCCACGACTACCGCAGCCAGCCCCGCAGCCATTCGCAGCAGGTGTTCACCCAGGGCCGTTACCTCTGGCCCGGCAGCGACCAGCAGCGCCTGAGCCTGGGCCTGCCGCGGCGCAACGGCCCGACCTCGCCACTGATGGTCGGTGCGCGCCAGCTCCAGGTACGGCTGTGCAAACAACACAGCGTAGGTTTTGCCTTCAGTGACCTGTGCGAACAGCCGACCGCGGTCATGGACTACCTGGAGCTGAGCCGGCGTTTCGACCATTGGATCATCGACGAGCTGCCCAAGCTGGGCGAATGCCCGATCGCCGTGCAGCAGCGCTTTATCAACCTGATCGACGTGCTGTACGACCAGGACAAACACCTGACCCTGATCGGCGAACGCTCCCTGCGCGAGAGCCTGGGCGGCAACGCCATCGACCTGGCGCGCACCCGCAGCCGCCTGGGCCAGTTGCAGGAAATCAGCGCGGATACGCCGCCGAGCTGAACCGGCGGTCGCCACCCGCCGCCCCGCGCCGCTATCATGGCGGCCATTTCCAGGGCCGCGCGCCCTCCTCCTGCCTGAGTGTCGAATCTGTTCATGGATACCCTTGCCCAACTGCGAGCCGGTCAATTGGCCGGGCTCAAGCGTCTGGACCTGTCTTGCGGGCTGACCGAATTTCCCCGGGAGATCTTCGACCTGGCGGACTCGCTGGAAGTGCTCAACCTCAGCGGCAACGCCCTGAGCAGCCTGCCGGACGACCTGCACCGCCTGACCCGCCTGCGGGTGCTGTTCTGCTCCGATAACCACTTCACTGTAATGCCGGCCTGCGTCGGCCAGTGTGCGCAGCTGAGCATGATCGGCTTCAAGGCCAACCGGATCGAGCGGGTGCCCGCCGCCGCCCTGCCGCCACTGTTGCGCTGGCTGATTCTCACCGACAACCGCATCGAGGACCTGCCGGACGAGCTGGGCCAGCGCCCGCACCTGCAAAAGCTGATGCTCTCCGGCAACCGCCTGACCCGGCTGCCCCAGAGCCTCGGCCAATGCCACCAGCTGGAGCTGATCCGCATCGCCGCCAACCGGCTCAGCGAATTGCCAGCCTTCCTGCTGGGCCTGCCGCGCCTGACCTGGCTGGCCTATGCCGGCAACCCGCTGGAATCCGAGGCCGATGCGGCGGCGCTGGAGTCGGTGGCACAGATTCCCTGGGCTGAGCTGGAGTTGCAGCAGCGCCTGGGCGAAGGCGCCTCGGGGGTGATTCACCAGGCCCGCTGGCAGCGCCCCGGACAGGCGCCAAGCGAAGTGGCGGTCAAGCTGTACAAGGGCAACATGACCAGCGACGGCTCACCGCTGCATGAAATGAACGCCTGCATCAGCGCCGGCCGGCACCCGAACCTGATCCGGGTCGAAGGCCGGATCAGCGATCATCCCCAAGGGCAGAACGGCCTGGTGATGCAGTTGATCGAGCCGAGCTACCGCAACCTGGCGGCCTTGCCGAGCCTGGCCTCCTGCACTCGCGACATCTACGACGAAACCACCCGGTTCAGCGCCGACGCGGCCTTGCGCATGGCCCGCGGCATCGCTTCGGTCGGCGCGCACCTGCACCGCCAGGGCATCACCCACGGCGACCTGTACGGCCATAACATTCTGTGGAACCCAGAGGGCGAGTGCCTGCTGGGGGATTTTGGCGCGGCGTCCTTCCATGCGCTGGCCGACACCGAGGAAACCCGGGCGCTGCAACGCATCGAAGTACGGGCCTTCGGCATTCTGCTGGAGGAGTTGCTGGAAAGGATCGAGTCGGGCTTGAGCCCGCGGCAGCATGAACGCCTGCAAGCGTTGGTCAGCGACTGCTGTCAGCCCCAGGTACTGGCGCGGCCGGGGTTTGCCGAAGTCGGGGACATGTTGCGGGGGATTTGAAGAGCATCGCCAGCCAGCTCGTTCCTGCTGGAACTCGCCGGCTGGCGCAAGAATCGCTCAGGTAGCGCGATTCACCAGGCGGGGCTTAACCCGCCAGGCCGACGAACATGTCCTGCACGTCGTCATGGTTGTCCAGGCCTTCGAGGAAGGCTTCGACTTCCGCCATCTGCTCGTCGGACAGGCCGCTGACCGGGTTCTTCGGCTGGTAGCCCAGCTTGGCCGACAGCACGGTGAAGCCTTGCTCGGGCAGGGCTTTCTGCACCGCGTCGAGGTCCGCAGGCTCGGTCAGGAACAGGGTCGCGCCCTCTTCGCCCGGCTCGAAATCCTGGGCCCCGGCTTCGATGGCCGCCAGTTCCGGATCGGCGTCCGGGCTGTCCGGGGCGGCTTCGATCATGCCGACATGGTTGAAGTCCCAGGACACCGACCCCGAAGCGCCCAGCTGGCCCTTGCGGAAGGCCACGCGGATTTCCGCGACGGTGCGGTTGATGTTGTCAGTCACGCATTCGACGATCAGCGGCACCTGGTGCGGCGCGAAACCTTCGTAGGTCACGCGGTGGTACTGCACGGTCTCGCCGAGCTGGCCCGAACCTTTCTTGATCGCACGCTCCAGGGTCTCGCGGGGCATCGAGGCCTTTTTCGCCTGCTCCACCACCAGACGCAGGTGTGCGTTGGTGGCGACGTCAGCGCCGTTGCGGGCAGCAATGGTGATCTCTTTGACCAGCTTGCCGAAAATCTTGCCCTTGGCGTTGGCTGCTGCTTCTTTGTGTTTAACCTTCCACTGTGCGCCCATTACTCACTCTCTTTGATCTGTGGCGTCGAGTTGGATTTGGCCGACGCGATGGGCAAGTTTATACGGCCTGAAGGCACCAATCGACCAAAAAGTCAGATCCGCGACCTGTAGCTGCGGTCGCAGGCTGCGACAAACCTCCCGGGGCCTCAAGAGCGCGTCCCGTTCCGGGCCGATCGCAGCCTGCGGCAGCGGCTACAGGTTCAGTGTCAGCCTGTGGGGGCCAGCCCCAGGAAGGCCTGGATCAGGCGCAACTCCCGACGTCGCTCCAGGCAGCCGAGCATGTGCCGGTTCAGCAGCCCCTCGCCGATGATCGGCAGCGCCCGCACCCGCGGGTCAGGGCTGAGTTCCAGCGACGACACCACGCCCACCCCCAGCTGCGCCGCCACCGCTTCGGTCACCGCCTCGCGGCTGTCGAGCTCCAGCAGCACCTTGGGGTTGATTCCGGCTTGGGCGCAGGCCGTGTCAAAGGTGCGGCGGGTGATCGAGCTGGGTTCGCGCAGGACCATGATCACCTGGTCCAGGCGCTCCAGCCGCACGCCCTCGGGCTCGGCCAGCCATGGATGGCCTTGCGGCACAAGAGCGCAGATCCGCGACTCGCCGAGGCTCTGCAGATGCAGGCCCTTGCGCGGTTCGACCTCGGTCAGCACCGCCACATCGGCATGCTCCGAAAGCAGGGCCGCCAGGGTTTCCTGGGCATTGCCCAGGCGCAGGTTGACGGTAATCCCCGGATAGCGCTCGCGCAGGCTGGCGAGCATCGGCATCACCATATGTGGGCCGTCCGCCGCCACTTCCAGGCGCCCGGTGAGCAGCTGCCGGTTGGCTTCGAGCATGGCCTGGGCCTCTTCGGCCAGGCCGAACATGGCGCGGGTGATCGCCGCCAGCTTGGTGCCCTCTTCCGTCAGTTCGACCCGGCGCGCGGTGCGGCGCAGCAGAGTGATCTGGTAGTGCTCCTCCAGCGCCTTGATATGCCCGGTGACCGCCGGCTGGCTGATGAACAGCCGCGCGGCGGCGCGGGTGAAGCTGCCTTCACGGGCCACGGCATCGAATGCGCGGAGTTGGAACAGGTTCATATCTATCGGCCTCACTTATGACTGGCATAACAACAAACAATTTGATTGATAACCAGCCAAACTGCAATTTAGGCCCCGTAGTTTTTATCCCAAGCGCATCCCATAACGCTTCTGCGAGGACACCCGAATTGAGTACCGCCGCGCCCATCCTGCTCACTCCCGGCCCCCTGACCACCTCGGCCCGTACCCGCCAGGCGATGCTGCTGGACTGGGGTTCATGGGATGACCGTTTCAACCAGTTGACCGCCAGCCTCTGCGAGCAATTGCTGGCCATCGTCAACGGCGCCGCCAGCCACCACTGCGTGCCCCTGCAAGGCAGCGGCACCTTCGCCGTGGAGGCCGCCATTGGCACCCTGGTGCCGCGCGACGGCAAGGTGCTGGTGCTGATCAACGGCGCCTACGGCAAGCGCCTGGCGATGATCTGCGAAGTGCTGGGCCGCGACTTCAGCACCTTTGAAACCGCCGAGGACCAGCCAACCACCGCCGCCGACGTCGATCGCCTGCTGCGCGCCGATGCTGCCATCAGCCATGTGGCGCTGATCCACTGCGAAACCAGCACCGGCATCCTCAACCCGCTGCCGGACATCGCCCAGGTGGTCGCCGGTCATGGCAAGCGCCTGATCATCGACGCCATGAGTTCCTTCGGCGCGCTGCCGATCGATGCCCGACAGGTGCCGTTCGACGCGCTGATCGCCGCGTCCGGCAAATGCCTGGAAGGCGTCCCCGGCATGGGTTTCGTCTTCGCCCGCAAGCAAGCCCTGGCCGCGGCCGCCGGCAACTCGCACTCGCTGGCCATGGACCTGCACGACCAGCACAGCTACATGGCCAAGACCGGGCAATGGCGCTTCACGCCGCCGACCCACGTGGTCGCGGCGCTGCACGAAGCCCTGCTGCAATACCACGAAGAAGGCGGCCTGCCGGCGCGTCACCAGCGTTATGCCGCCAACTGCCAGGCGCTGCTCGACGGTATGGTCCGACTGGGCCTGCGCAGCTTCCTGCCGGCGGCGATCCAGGCGCCGATCATCGTCACCTTCCACGCGCCGAAAGATCCGCGCTACCAATTCAAGGAGTTCTACGAACGGGTCAAGGCCAAGGGCTTCATCCTCTATCCCGGCAAGCTGACCCAGGTCGAAACCTTCCGCGTCGGCTGCATCGGCCATGTCGACCCGGCCGGGATGCGCGCCGCGGTCCAGGCCATCGCCGATGTGCTGCGGGAAATGGAAGTGCTGGATATCTGATCCCGACACACAACCTGTAGGAGCAAGGCTTGCCCGCGATTGCGGGCACCGCGTTCCATCAGGTTCACCTCGTCATCGTTCATCGCGGGCAAACCTCGCTCCTACACAGGTCTTCAACACATGAACTACAACACCCCCAACCAGCTGCAAGCCGCGATCCTCGACTGGGCCGGCACCGTGGTCGACTTCGGCTCCTTCGCGCCGACCCAGATCTTCGTCGAGGCCTTCGCCGAGTTCGATGTGCAGGTCTCCATCGAAGAAGCCCGCGGCCCGATGGGCATGGGCAAGTGGGACCACATCCGCACCCTGTGCGACCTGCCGGAGGTTGCCGAGCGTTATCGCCAGGTGTTCGGCCGGGCCCCGACCGACGATGACGTCACCGCCATCTACCAGCGCTTCATGCCGCTGCAGATCGAAAAGATCGCCGAACATTCGGCGCTGATCCCCGGCGCCCTGGAAACCATCGCCAACCTGCGCCAGCAAGGCATCCGGATCGGCTCCTGCTCCGGCTACCCGAAGCAGGTCATGGACAAGGTGGTGGAACTGGCCGCGAGCAATGGCTACGTCGCCGACCATGTAGTAGCCACCGATGAAGTGCCGAACGGCCGTCCATGGCCGGCCCAGGCCCTGGCCAACGTGATCGCCCTGGGGATCGACGATGTCGCTGCCTGCGTGAAGATCGACGACACCGTGCCGGGCATTCTCGAAGGCCGTCGCGCCGGCATGTGGACCGTGGCCCTGATCTGCTCCGGCAATGCGCTGGGCCTGACTTACGAAGCCTATCGCGCCCTGAACAGCGACACCCTGGCCAGCGAACGCCAGCGCATCCACAGGCTGTTCGAGGGTTCGCGGCCGCACTACATGATCGACACCATCGGCGACCTGCCGCAGGTGATCGCCGACATCAACCAGCGCCTGGCCAACGGCGAGATGCCACAAAGCAGCTGACCGGCCATTGGCCTCCCCCGAACGGCAGCCCGACATGGAGCTGCCGTTTTTTTATCGGTACCCGCTCAAACCGCGCATTTGCCCCGGGCAGAGCCTCGGAAACAGGATTACAGTTACAACACTCCGTCGCCAAGAACGGAGGCTACTGACCTGATGAACGAGGAAGGATCTATGCCCTGGAAGAACTCCGACAACCGTTACAGCACGGTGTCGATTGCATTGCATTGGCTGATGCTGGTGTTGTTGATCGCGGTCTACGCCTGCATCGAATTACGCGGTATTTTTCCCAAGGGCAGCGGTGGCCGGACGCTGATCAAGGAAGCCCACTTCATGCTCGGCCTGACCGTGTTCGTGCTGGTCTGGCTGCGCCTGTTCGCCCGTAGCCTGGGGGTGGCGCCGAAGATCCTGCCGACGCCACCGAGCTGGCAGATGATCCTGGCCAAGCTGATGCACTGGGCCCTGTACCTGTTCATGATCGCCATGCCGATCCTCGGCTGGCTGATCACCAGCGCCGAAGGCCATCAGGTGATGTTCTACGGCATCGACCTGCCGCTGCTGGTGGCTGAGGACAAACAGTTCGCCAAGCAGGTCGAAGGCTGGCACGTGCTGCTGGGCACCGTCGGCTACTGGTTGATCGGGCTGCATGCGGTGGCCGGGCTTTATCACCACTACTTTATGCGCGACAACACCCTGCAACGCATGCTGCCCAAGCGCGGCTAAGGCTGCGCCGGCGCGGCAAAACCCCGGCGGCCCTGCAAGCCGCCGGTATGCACGAAGACCAGGCGGCTGCCGGCGGCAAAACGCCCGGCCTCCACCTGTTGCTTGAGGGCCAGCAAGGCCTTGCCGGTGTACAGCGGCTCCAGGGGGATGCCGCTGTGTCGTTCGCTCTCCTCGATAAACGCCAGCAGCAGCGGATCGACCTTGGCAAAACCGCCGCGACTGCTGTCGAGCAGTTCATAGCGCGCGGCCTGTAGCCCCGCCTCCCGCACGATCGCCGCCACCTGTTGCGCGACACCGTGATCGTCCGGCACTGCCAGGGCGCCATACACAGGGCGGGCGCCGGCTTCCCCCAACACCAGCCCGGCCAGGGTGGTGCCGGTACCGGCGGCCAGCCACCAGCCGTGATAGTCGTCCCAGCCCAGGGCATTCAGTTGGCTGCGCACCTGCTTCACCAGCGGCATGCAGCCGGTCGCCCCGAGCAAGCCGCCACCACCCTCCGCCACCGGGAACAATTCAGGGTACTGGGCCTGCCAGGGCTGCCAGAACCCTGGCTCATGCCGCGCCCGGTAGCCGGCGTAACCCAGCCAGTGCAGCTGCATGCCGAAGCCTTGCAGGTCGAGCACGGTGGGCGTGTCCTGCGGATGGCCGCGCAGCAGCCCCACGGTGGCGAAACCGAAACGTTTGCCGGCGGCCGCCAACGCGTGCAGGTGATTGGAATGAGCACCGCCCAGGCTGATGATGCCCCGGGCGCCGGCTTCGCCAGCCGCCGCCAGATGCGGGGCGAGCTTGAACCATTTGTTGCCGGAGATCAGCGGGTCGATCCGGTCCAGGCGCAGGACCGCCACTTCCACCCCGGCGCGGGACAGCCAGTCGAGGGCCAGGGTTTGCAGGGGCGCGCTCGGCAGCCAGTGGAAAGGTCCGAGGCTCATGGGCGGGTTGGAACGGCAGCGGGAAGGCAATGCATCGCGGGCGGGTTCTGAATGACGAAGGCGGGAAGTTTACCAGCCTCAGGGGACTTGCCCGCGATGGCCTCGGAACAGACATAAAAAAGCCACCGGGACTCTGCGCAGAATCCCGGTGGCCATGATCAGCGGCGTATCAGAGTTCGGCGGCCAGGCGCGAGCCCTGGTTGATCGCACGCTTGGCGTCCAGCTCGGCGGCCACATCGGCGCCACCGATCAGGTGCACGTTCTGCCCGGCGGCCACCAGGCCTTCGTGCAGTTCGCGCAGCGGGTCCTGGCCGGCGCAGATCACGATGTTGTCCACCGGCAGTACCTGCGGCTCGCCGCTCTCACCGATGCGGATGTGCAGGCCGGCGTCGTCGATCTTCAGGTATTCGACGCTGTTGAGCATCTGCACCTGCTTGTTCTTCAGGCCGGTGCGGTGAATCCAGCCGGTGGTCTTGCCCAGGCCGTCGCCGACCTTGGAGGTCTTGCGCTGCAGCAGGAACACCTGACGCGCCGGAGCATGACGCTCGGGCTTGATACCGGCGACGCCGCCACGGGCCTCCAGGTGCGTGTCGATGCCCCACTCCTTCCAGAACGCCTCACGGTCCTGGCTGGTGGCCACGCCCTGATGCACGAGGAACTCGGAGACGTCGAAGCCGATGCCGCCGGCCCCGATCACCGCCACTTTCTGGCCCACCGGCTTGCGCTGCAGCAGCACGTCCAGGTAACTCAGGACCTTGGCGTGGTCGACGCCCGGGATCGCCGGCGTGCGCGGGGCGATACCGGTGGCCAGGATGATTTCATCATAACCGCCAGCCAGCAGTTGCTCGACATCGACCCGGCGGTTCAGGCACAGCTCGACGTTGGTGGTCTGCAGCTTGCGCTTGAAGTAGCGCAGGGTTTCGAAGAACTCCTCCTTGCCCGGCACACGCTTGGCGACATTGAACTGGCCGCCGATTTCGCTGGCCGAATCGAACAGCGTCACCTGATGACCGCGCTCGGCCGCCACGGTCGCGGCGGACAGCCCGGCAGGGCCGGCGCCGACCACGGCGATCTTCTTGATCTGCTGCACCGGCAGGTAGTTGAGTTCGGTCTCGTAGCAGGCCCGCGGGTTGACCAGGCAACTGGTGAGCTTGCCGCCGAAGGTATGGTCCAGGCAGGCCTGGTTGCAGCCGATGCAGGTGTTGATTTCGTCGCCACGGCCCGCGGCCGCCTTGTTGACGAACTCCGGGTCGGCAAGGAACGGCCGCGCCATGGAGACCATGTCGGCGTCGCCTTCGGCGAGGATCTGCTCGGCCACTTCCGGGGTGTTGATGCGGTTGGTGGTGATCAGCGGGATGGACACCGAACCGCGCAGCTTGGCCGTGACCTTGCTGAAGGCGGCACGCGGCACCTTGGTGGCGATGGTCGGGATCCGCGCTTCGTGCCAGCCGATACCGGTGTTGATGATGGTCGCGCCGGCCTGCTCGATGGCCTTGGCCAGTTGCACGATTTCTTCCCAGGTGCTGCCGCCTTCCACCAGGTCGAGCATCGACAGACGGAAGATGATGATGAAATTCGGGCCTACCGCTTCACGCACGCGGCGGACGATTTCCACCGGCAGGCGCATGCGGTTTTCGTAGCTGCCGCCCCAGCGGTCGGTGCGGTGGTTGGTGTGCGCGGCGAGGAACTGGTTAATGAAGTAGCCTTCGGAACCCATGATCTCGACGCCGTCGTACTCGGCCTGCTGCGCCAGGGTGGAGCAGGTGACGAAGTCGCGGATCTGCTTCTCGATGCCCTCTTCGTCCAGCTCCTTGGGCTTGAACGGGTTGATCGGCGCCTGGATCGCGCTCGGCGCCACCTGTTTCGGGCTGTAGGCATAACGCCCGGCGTGGAGGATCTGCATGCAGATCTTGCCGCCCGCTTCATGCACAGCGCGGGTGACGATACGGTGCTTGAGCGCCTCTTCTTCGGTGGTCAGCTTGGCCGCACCGGAGTACACGCCGCCTTCGTCGTTGGGGCCAATACCGCCGGTCACCATCAGACCCACGCCACCGCGGGCACGCTCGGCGAAGTAGGCCGCCATGCGTTCGAAACCGCCGGGCTTTTCTTCCAGGCCGGTGTGCATCGACCCCATCAGGGTACGGTTGCGCAGGGTGGTAAAGCCCAGGTCCAGCGGGGCCAGCAAATGCGGGTAGTGAGCGGCGGCCATCGGTAACTCCACATCGAAGGATCACGGAAAAAATGCGGAAGCTCTGCGGCCTCCGTCGGTCATGTTCGACAGACTAAGAGCAGCCCCAAAGGCGCTCAATGACCGTAACTGACAACTTATTGATCCAAATGCGCAGCCCGCCCTTGGCAATCCTGGACATGGGCCCTACCCTAGTCAGCGAATCCCGCACACGGCTGCCGACTGTCTTCCCATGCGCAAACTTCTTTACTTCACCTTCACCCTGGCCCTGATAGCCGCCATCACCAGCTACGCCCTGTGGACCCGCGAGCGGCCGATCGGGCATTACCTGTCCGACCTGCGGATCAAGCTCGCGGTGGACCAGGGCACCCCCGCCGACCACGGCAACCTGCTGGGCATCCAGCCCGAGCTGTTCCCCACCGACTACCAGAGCCCCGAGCGCCTGCACCGCAAGCTCGCGGCCTACCTGCAGCAGGCCCGGGACCAAGGGCTGCTGAATGAAAAGACCGTGGTGGTACTGCCGGAGCACATCGGCACCTGGCTGATGGTCAGCGGCGAGAAAAACGAGCTGTACCAGGCTGCCAGCCTGAAAGAGGCAATGAACTGGCTCGCGGTGAGCAACCCCCTGCCCTTCCTGCGCGCCCTGATCACCGCCAAGGGCGACAACCGCCTGAACGACGCCCACCTGCGGATGAAGGCCAGGAGCATGGCCGAGCAGTACCAGCGGCTGTTCGGCGGCCTGGCCAAGGAATTTGGTATCACCCTGGTGGCGGGCTCCATTGTCCTGCCGGAACCGGTGATCGAAGGCAGCAACCTGCGCATCGGCAGCGGCGCCTTGTACAACACAACCCTGGTCTTCGGCAGCGACGGCCTGCCGATCGGCCAGCCGCAACGCCAGCTGTACCCGACCTTCGACGAGCGCGGTTTTATCCAGGCCAGCGCCGACCAGGCTGTCCAGGTCGTCGACACCCCGGCCGGCCGCCTGGGTGTGCTGATCGGCAGCGACAGCTGGTACCCGGACAACTACCGCAAGCTCAACGCCCAGGGCGCGCAACTGGTGGCGGTCCCGGCCTTCGTCATGGGCCGTGGCGCCTGGGACAGGCCATGGCGCGGCTACAAGAACCTCTCGACCCCAAGCGAGGTCAGCCTCAAGCCTGAAGAAGTCAGCGAAGGCGAAGCCTGGCGCCGCCTGACCCTGACCGGCCGCGCCCCCAGCAGCCTGGCCAGCGCCGGCGTCAGCGTGTTCCTGCGCGGCCAGTTCTGGGATCAGGGCAGCGCAGGACAAAGCTTCATCAACAGCAACGGCGAGCACTTCGCCGATGGCGATGCCCGTGGCGCCCGTTTGCTGAATATCTGGTTGTAAATCCATGAAGCCCCAGCCGATGCGCCTCGGAGACCTGTCGGTGGGCTTCGTCCATAGCCTGGCCGACGCCGTGCGCAGCCATGGCCTCGACCCGCAGCCGCTGCTGGAACAATACGGACTGGATGCCGCGCGCCTGGCCGAGGCCGGAGCGCGGTTGTCGATTCCTCGTTACATGCGCCTGGGCCACGCAGCGATTCAACTGACCGGTGATCCGGCACTCGGGTTGCGCATGGGCCAGCTCAGCCGCCTGAGCCAGGCCGGGCTGGCGGGCGTCACCGCTGCCCAGGCGCCGACCGTACGCGAGGCCGCGCGCTGCCTGACCCGCTTCGAAGCGTTGTACGGTTCGAACTATCGCGGCCAATCGAGCTTCCATGAAGACGCCGACGGCGCCTGGCTGCGCTTCTACTCCATCAGCCCCTACAACGCCTACAACCGCTTTGTGGTGGACTCGATCCTGGCCGGCTGGCTGCAGCAATTGGGCAGCCTCGGCGCTCCAGTCAAGGCGGAACGCATCGAGATCGAGTTTGCCCAGACCGATTACCGCGACCGCTACAACAACCTGGGGGATTGCCCGATCCAGTTCGGCGCCGAGCACAATCAGCTGCGCCTGAGCCAGGCCACCCTGGCCCAGCGCAATGTCGAGCACTGCCCCAGTACCTGGCGCCATCTGCTGCAACTCTGTGAACGGGAACTGGAGCAACTGACCCGCACCCGCAGCCTGCGTGAACGCATCACTCAGTTGCTGGGGCCTTTGCTCAATGGTGGCCGGGAGCCCGACCTGGAAGAAGTGGCGACACGCCTGAAGCTGCCAACCTGGACCCTGCGCCGCAAACTCGCCGAGGAAGGGACGCAGTTTCGCGCCATTCTCAACGACACCCGCCGCGACCTAGCCATGACCTACATTCGCGATACCGAACTGGCCTTCGGGGAAATTGCCTATCTGTTGGGGTTTGCCTCAGCCGAGGCCTTTCAACGCGCCTTCAAGCGCTGGAGCGGCCAGACACCGGGTGAGTTTCGTCGCAGCCACCGGCAGTCCGCCTGAAAAAAAACGCCACCGGCGTTACAGCTCGGTGGCGTCTTCTGCGGGTTCCAGCGGGTCCAGTTCGAAAGCCTGGAATTCCAGCAGTTCTTCTTGGTAATCGTCCATGGCGGACTCCTTGTGTGTGGGGGGTAGGTAACCTTCTGAGTGAATAGCCTTCTTACTGACCTTGGCCACCAGCATAAAGTGCCGGTGTGACAGAAAAAATACCGCGCGGGGATCATCCGTCCCTCAAATGGAACGTAGCAGCTGGCAACGGATTTACCCGCGAGCTGGCAAAGAAATTTTCAGAGGGGCTCGGCAACCGCGGGATCGACACCTGGGTCGATCCCGCAGCTATCCGCGGATGCTTAGTGTGGCAGCGCCGGAATCGGCTCTGTCGGGGCCGGCAATGTGCTGGCCGGAGGCGGGGTAAGGATCTCGGTGGCCGGCGTCGGCTCGGCAGGTGCGATCGGCGCGATCGGCGCCGCTTCCACGGGTGGCGCTAGCGGCTGCGAGAGGCTCGATTCGGCCGGCACAACCGGCGGGGTGGCCGGAGCAGGCTCGGTAGCCGGTGCAGCAGGCGGTACCACAGGCGCCGGTTGCGGTGTCACTGGCGCCGGAGCTGGTGCTGCAGCAGGTTCGGCGGGTTTGGGCTCAGGCACGCCCAGGTCGGTCTTCGGTTTTTCGATGATGTGCGCGGCCTTTTTCGCTTCCTGTGGCAGGAACAGCTCCACCAGGGCGAAATAACGCTCGTAGAACTTCGCCGAGGAAACCGTCTCGCTGGCGACCTTGACCATCGAGTCGTCGGTCGAGCCGATCGGCATCGACACCGAACCCAGCACGCCCACCCCCAGGCTCGCCGAGTTGTTGACCTTCTTCAGCGCATAACGGTCCTGCAGGGCGTTGGCGAACACCGTGGAACGGTGATTGGTGTTGCCGTCCTGGGCGCACACCACGCTGAAGCTGATCTCCATGTGGGTTTCGCCCGTCTGCTGGAAGCTCTTGTGGCCACTGACCAGTTTCGGATCGCTGCTGGTGATGATGTAGCCCTGGCTGAGCAAGGCGCGACGAGCGGCCTCGCAGGACGCCGTGTCACTCACCGGGTAATTGCGCGAAAAGGTGCCGGAGTCATCGAAGTTTTCATGCTCGTAAATGGCGGTCTTTTGCGACGAACAACCGGCGACGGCCGCCAGCAGCAGCGTCAACCCGGCGGTACGCAGGTGAAATGATCTATACATCGAAAATCCTGAGGAAAACGGTCCGGGGCGTATTGTGCAACAGTTCGAGGCTACAGGGCTCGCGGATTAGTGTCTTAAGGTTAATACAAGGTTACTGACCACGGTTTGCCGGAAAAAGTCGCGCGCACAGATGATCGATGAATACCCGCAGCTTGGCGGCGGTGTGCCGGCTCGCCGGCCAGAGCAGCCAGAAGGTGCCGTTGTATTCGAGATGCTCGTCGAGCACTGGCTGCAACTCTCCTCGCACGAGCGCCTCGTGCACCATGAAATCGGGCAGGCAGGCGATCCCCAGGCCACGCCGTACCGCATGGTCCACGGCTTCGATAGAGGTACTGACAAAACGTGTCGGCAGCAGCGGTTCCGGGGCGTCGACCGCTCGTCGCAATGGCCAGTGTTCGAGTTTGCCCGTGTTGTGGAAGGTATGCCGCAAGCATCCGTGGTTGGCCAGGTCGGCGGGCGTCTGCGGAACGCCATGCTCGCGAAAGTACTCAGGCGTGCCCACCAGCACCAGGCGGAACTGCCCCAACGACCGGGCCACCAGCCGTGAGTCACCGGGGCTGCCAGTGCGTATCACGGCATCGAAACCCTCCTCCACGACATCCACTATGCGGTCCGTCAGCTCGATATCCAGCTCGATCTCCGGATAACGCTGCATGAACTCCACCAACACCGGCATCACCAGGCCATGAACCTGCGGCAGGCTGACCCGCAGCTTGCCCCGCGGAACATTGGAAGACTTGCACAGATCGAATTCGGCCGCCTCGACCTCGGCGACAATCCGGCGGCAGCGCTCGAGAAAACTCGCGCCTTCGGCGGTCAGGGTGATACTGCGGGTACTGCGATGGAACAGCTGGGTCTCCAGGCGCTCCTCGAGCCGAGCGATGCTCTTGCCGACAGCCGACGACGATACCCCCAACAACCGCCCCGCCTCGGTAAAACTGCGGGTTTTCGCCACATGCAGAAAGACCGAGATATTGCTCAACCAGTCCATCGCCGACCTCGCTATTGCGGACATGGATGTCCGATAAGTTCGGAACCTTAGCCTATTTTTCTCTTTATCACAGCGCCCTACCCTCAGCCTCCCTACTTCCTGAAACCTGTAGCGAGCCTGAGACCATGACCGAACCCCTTGCCACCGTCGACCTGCTGGACATCGAGTCCAGGCGTCGCGACCGACTTCCACTGGGCGGCCTGCTGGCGCTGGCGACCGCCGGTTTCATCACCATCCTTACCGAAGCCATGCCAGCCGGCCTGCTGCCACAAATGAGCCAGGACCTGGCGGTGTCCCCGGCGCTGGTCGGCCAGTTAGTCACGCTGTATGCCATTGGTTCGCTACTGGCGGCGATTCCCTTGGTGATCCTCACCCAAGGCTGGCGCCGTCGCCCCTTGCTGATGATCGCCATAGGCGGTTTTGCCGTGGTCAACAGCGTCACGGCCCTCTCCAGCAACTACAGCCTGATCCTTGTCGCGCGCTTTTTTGCCGGGATATTCGCCGGGCTGCTCTGGGCCCTGCTGGCCGGATATGCCAGCCGCATGGTCGCACCGCACTTGCAGGGCCGGGCCATCGCCGTCGCTATGCTTGGCGCACCGCTGGCTCTGTCCCTGGGAGTTCCAGCGGGCACACTGCTCGGTGCATTGGTCGGCTGGCGGGCCAGCTTTGCCTTGATGACGGTGCTGACTCTGGTTCTGCTCGGCTGGGTGCGCTGGCAGGTACCGGACTTTCCCGGCCTGCGCAGCGACAAGCGCCTGTCGCTGAAGAGCGTGTTTGCCTTGCCCGGGGTCAAGCCGGTGCTGTTTGTGACCTTCGCTTATGTCCTGGGCCACAACATCCTCTACACCTATATCGCGCCGCTCCTGGAGCCGGCCGGTATCACCGGGCAGATCGACCGGGTGTTGCTGGTATTCGGGTTGACCGCGGTGCTGAGCATCTGGATCGTAGGTCTGCTGATCGATCGCTGGTTGCGGCGGCTGGTACTCGTCAGTTGCACCTTGTTCGGTCTCTGCGCACTGCTGCTGGCGTTCCGCCCTGACGCGCCTGCCGCGGTCTACGCCTCGATGGTCCTCTGGGGCTTGTCATACGGTGGCCTCGGCACCCTGCTGCAGACAGCCCTGGCGAAGACCTCCGGTTCCTCCGCCGACGCCGCACAGTCGATGCTGGTGACCGCCTGGAACCTGGCCATCGCCGGTGGCGGGCTGGTGGGTGGCGTACTGCTGGAAGGCCCGGGCGTTCTGTCGTTTCCCTGGGTGATCATCGGCCTGCTGCTGGTTTGTCTGTTGGTCGCCGTGAATGCCCGGCATCACGGCTTTCCCGCCGCACGCTAAAAACAAAAACCCCGGCACGTTGGCCGGGGTCTCTGTTTGTTACTTCAGTCAGGCATCAGAAGCGCTTGATGTCAGCCTGGTTTTCCAACTGCTTGCGGTATGCCGCGAAGTCTTGCTGACCCACACGCGAGGCAAGGAAGCGGCGGTACTGCGCCTTTTCTTCGTCAGTCGGTGCAGCGGCTTCGTTCACGCCACTCAGTTGCAGGACCACCAGGCTGCCATTCGGCAGGGTCACGCTGCTGAAGGTCGGCTTGTCCTTGGCCGCTGGCTTGGACATGCGGAACAGGGCCTGCAGCACGATCGGCTCGACGCCTTCCTGGCCGCGGGTCACGGCTTCGGAAACCTTCCAGTTCTGGCCATCGACAGGCGCCTTCAGCGCAGTCTTGCCTTCACGCAGGCTGGCGATCAAGGTATCGGCCTTGGCCTTGGCGGCAGCACTGGCGTGCTCCTTGGCCAATTGCGCGCGGATGCTGCTGGCGACGCTTTCCAGCGGCAGTTGCTCTGGCTTGCGGTGCTCTTTGGCGCGCAGGACCACTACGGTTTCCGGATCCAGCTCGATGGCAGTGCTGTTGGCACCTTCATCCAGCACTTCAGGGCTGAAAGCAGCCTGAATCACGGCGCGGTTGGCAGCGATGCCCTCGCCCCCTTCACGCCCGAATGGAGCGGAAGTGTGCACGGTCAGTTTCAGCTCTTGAGCCGGCTGGGCCAGATCCGAAGCTTCAAACGACGAATCTTCCAGTTGCTTGGTCGCCTCGACAAAACGCTGCTCGACCTGCTGGGTTTTCAGCTCGCGGGTCAGCTTGTCTTTCAGGCTGGCGAAGCTCGGCACCTCAGGTGCCTCGACGCCCAGCAGCTTGATCAGGTGGAAACCGAAACCGGTGCGTACCGGCGCCGAAACCTGATCCTTGTTCAAAGCGTACAGCGCTTCCTCGAAGGCCGGGTCATAGACGCCAGGACCGGCATAACCGAGGTCACCACCGTTGTTCGCCGAACCCGGGTCCTGGGAGAACTCCTTGGCCAGTGCCTCGAAGCTTTCGCCCTTGGCCAGGCGCGCCTGGATCTCTTCGATCTTGGCCTTGGCCTGTGCTTCGTTCACCTTGTCATTCACTTCGATCAGGATGTGCGCGGCACGACGCTGTTCGGACAGGTTGGCGGTTTCTTTCTGATACAGCGCCTGCAGCTCTTCGTCCTTGACGCTGACCTGATCGAAGAAGGAAGCCTTCTTCAATTCCAGGTAGTCGATGACCACCTGGTCCGGCGACATGAATTCCTTGGCGTGTTCGTCGTAGTAAGCCTTGACCTCATCGTCGGTCAGCTTGACTGCCGCCGGGTCGGCCTTGATGGTCAGGGAAGCGTAGTCACGGGTCTGTTTTTCCAGACGAGCGAATGCCAGCACCTGGGCATCGGTCACGAAACCGCTGCCAGCCAGACCGGCGCGCACCTGGCCGATCAGCATTTCCTGAGCCAGCATCTGACGGAACTGCATCCGGCTATAACCCAGCTGGCGGATCACCTGGTCGAAACGCTCAGGGCTGAACTTGCCGTCCACCTGGAACTCCGGCGTTTGCAGGATCACCTGATCCAGAGCGGCTTCAGAGAAGGCGAACTTGGAGTTTTCCGCGCCTTGCAGCAGCAGTTTGCGGTCGATCAGACCTTTGAGAGCCGCTTCGCGCAGCATCTTCTCGTCGAGCAAGGAAGCATCGAAATCCTTGCCCAGTTGTTGCATGAGCTGACGGCGTTGCATATCAACCGCCTGGCTCAGCTCATTCTGGGTGATTTCTTCGCCATTGACCTTGGCCGCGTCCTGACTGGTGGAAGTGGCTTGAAAAATGGCATCGAAACCGGTCAGCGCCATCAGTGCGACGATGACCCCGATAATGGTCTTGGCAATCCAGCCTTGTGAATTGTCCCTGATATTCTGCAGCATGCGTCCCCCAGAAACGGTTGTACTTCAAATTAAGCAACCGTGGAGCGTGGGTAGAGTCCGGATAGAAGAAAGGCGCATCCGAGGATGCGCCTTTCTCGTAACTGGCGGAGCGGACAGGGGTTCGAACCTTCGATCCCCGATGTGACAAACCGGATTTCTAACCGGCTGCCCTACCGCTCCGCTGCCAGGTCGGGAAAGACCCCGACCCGGGTAGGCAAAGGCTTGAAGGAAGCTTAGTTAACGGCTTCTTTCAGTGCTTTACCAGCTTTGAAACCTGGTTTTTTAGCTGCAGCGATTTCCAGCGTCTTACCGGTCTGTGGGTTACGACCAATGCGAGCAGGACGATCGGTAACAGAGAAAGTACCGAAACCAACCAGTACAACGGAGTCGCCAGCCTTAAGAGCGCCAGTGACGGATTCGATTACTGCATCCAGCGCACGGCCAGCAGCAGCTTTCGGGATATCAGCAGATGCAGCGATAGCATCAATCAGTTCCGACTTGTTCACTCTAAGTCCCCTTATATATCTATTTGAGTATGATTCTAAGTTTTTTGGTGAAAGCAAAAACCAGTGCTGAATGGCCTACAGACACTTAAGAGCCGCTTTATAACAAGGGCTCTAAAAAGCTGTCAAGGAAGCCCCCCAGGCTAATGCGTACTAATGCGTGCTAATTCTTTCCTTAGAGTCAGACTCGCGTTTTTCATCCTTTGCAACTATCTCGGGAGCCACATCCGGCAAGGGCTCCGGCGCGTATTGCAGCGCAATTTGGAGGACTTCGTCAATCCATTTAACTGGCTTAATTTGCAGATCCTGCTTGATATTGTCAGGAATTTCCTTCAAATCACGCACATTCTCTTCTGGAATGATGACTGTCTTGATTCCGCCGCGATGTGCTGCAAGAAGTTTCTCTTTCAAACCACCGATCGCCAACACCTGACCACGCAGGGTAATTTCCCCGGTCATGGCCACATCAGCCCGCACCGGAATGCCGGTCAGTGCCGAAACCAGGGCCGTGCACATGCCTACGCCAGCACTAGGGCCGTCTTTCGGGGTCGCCCCTTCCGGCATATGGATATGGGTGTCGCGCTTCTCGTGGAAGTCCAGGGGGATCCCCAGGCTCTTCGCACGGCTACGCACCACCGTCAGCGCCGCAGTGATCGACTCGACCATCACGTCGCCCAGCGAACCGGTCTTGATCAACTGACCTTTGCCAGGCACCACGGCAGCTTCGATGGTCAGCAACTCACCACCGACCTGGGTCCAGGCCAGGCCCGTTACCTGACCGATCTGATCCTGCTGCTCGGCCAGGCCGTAGCGGAATTTGCGCACACCGAGGAAATGCTCCAGCAGGTCGGAAGTGACCTTCACCGAGAAGCGTTTTTCCAGCGCATGTTCCTTGACCGCCTTGCGGCAGACCTTGGCGATCTGGCGCTCCAGCCCACGCACACCGGCTTCGCGGGTGTAGTAACGGATGATGTCGCGAATGGCTTCTTCGTCGAATTCCAGCTCGCCTTTCTTCAAGCCGTTGGCCTGGATCTGCTTCGGCGACAGGTATTTGACCGCGATGTTGATCTTCTCGTCCTCGGTGTAACCCGGCAGGCGAATCACCTCCATCCGGTCCAGCAACGCTGGCGGAATGTTCATCGAGTTGGAGGTGCAGAGGAACATCACATCGGAAAGGTCGTAATCGACTTCCAGATAGTGGTCGTTGAAGTTGTGGTTCTGCTCGGGGTCGAGCACTTCGAGCAACGCCGAAGCCGGATCGCCACGCATGTCGCTGCCCATCTTGTCGATTTCATCGAGCAGGAACAGCGGGTTGCGAACGCCCACTTTCGTCATCTTTTGAATCAATCTTCCTGGCATCGAACCGATATAGGTACGACGATGGCCACGAATTTCCGCTTCATCACGCACGCCACCGAGGGCCATGCGCACGAATTTACGGTTGGTGGCGTGGGCAATCGACTCCGCCAGGGAGGTTTTACCAACCCCGGGAGGCCCGACCAGGCACAGCACCGGACCACGAATCTTCTTCACGCGCTTTTGCACGGCGAGGTATTCGAGAATCCGCTCTTTGACTTCTTCCAGGCCATAGTGATCGGCATCGAGAATGTCTTCGGCGCGTGCCAGGTCCAGGCGAACCTTGCTTTGAGCCTTCCACGGCACCTGAACCAGCCAGTCGATGTAGGAGCGCACTACTGTGGCTTCGGCCGACATCGGCGACATTTGCTTGAGCTTGTTCAGCTCGGCCTGGGCCTTGGCCAGGGCGTCCTTTGGCAAGCCGGCGGCGTCGATGCGCTTTTTCAGCTCTTCGACTTCGTTGTGACCTTCGTCACCGTCGCCCAGCTCTTTCTGAATGGCCTTCATCTGCTCATTCAGGTAGTACTCGCGCTGGCTGCGCTCCATTTGTTTCTTCACGCGACCGCGAATGCGCTTCTCGACCTGCAACAGGTCGATTTCCGCATCCAGCAACGCCAGCACGTGCTCGACACGCGCCGACAGGTCGATGATTTCGAGAATTTCCTGCTTCTGCTCGATTTTCAGCGCCATGTGGGCGGCCATGGTGTCTACCAGGCGACTCGGCTCATCGATGCTGTTGAGGGACGACAGCACTTCGGCAGGGACTTTCTTGCCCAGCTGCACGTATTGCTCGAACTGGGACAGCAGGCTGCGGACAAAGACTTCCGACTCGCGCTCAGGAGCATCCACCTCGTCAATCAGGGAGACTTCGGCACGGCAGTGGCCATCCACTTCGCTGAAACGCTCCACAGCGCCCCGCTGCTCGCCCTCGACCAGTACTTTGACGGTGCCGTCAGGCAACTTGAGCAATTGCAGAACAGTGGCGATGGTACCTACGCGATAGAGTGCATCTTCACCGGGATCATCATCAGCAGGATTTTTCTGAGCCAACAGAAGAATCTGCTTGTCGCCCGTCATCGCGGCCTCGAGGGCTTCGATAGACTTCTCGCGCCCCACGAACAGCGGGATAACCATGTGCGGATAAACCACGACATCACGCAATGGCAGGAGAGGCAATTCGATGGTTGTCTTCATGATTTCGCCTCTACGGCGGCCATAAGGCCGTAAACAGATGGAAGTAAGCTTGAAACCAAGATGGGGGCTGCCTCGAAAAAAAACAAGCTCAAAGACAGTACTTTAAAGGCAGTAAAAGCAAAGGGGCCCGAAGGCCCCTTCTGTCAAACCAGCAGTCCGGCGCTTAAGCGTCCGGGGCTGCCTTGGCAGTCGGCTCACTGTTTTCATAGATATACAGTGGCTTGGACTTACCTTCTATAACGCTTTCATCGATCACTACTTTACTCACCTCGGACTGCGAGGGGATTTCGTACATAGTGTCGAGCAACACGCCTTCGAGAATCGAACGCAATCCGCGAGCACCGGTCTTGCGCTCAAGCGCACGCTTGGCGACCGACTTGAGGGCATCGGTACGGAACTCCAGATCGACGCCTTCCATCTCGAACAGCTTGGCATACTGCTTGGTCAAGGCGTTTTTCGGCTCGGTGAGGATCTGGATCAACGCAGCCTCATCCAGCTCGTCCAGGGTCGCAAGAACCGGCAGACGGCCCACGAACTCCGGAATCAGGCCAAACTTGACCAGATCGTCCGGTTCGACTTCACGCAGGGATTCGCCGACCTTCTTGCCCTCTTCCTTGCTGCGTACTTCAGCATTGAAGCCGATACCGCCGCGAGTCGAACGGTTCTGAATAACCTTTTCCAGCCCCGAGAACGCACCACCGCAGATGAACAGGATGTTGCGTGTATCGACCTGCAGGAACTCTTGCTGCGGATGCTTGCGACCACCTTGAGGCGGAACGGAAGCCACAGTGCCTTCGATCAGTTTCAACAAGGCCTGTTGCACGCCTTCACCCGAAACGTCACGGGTAATCGAAGGGTTGTCAGACTTGCGGGAAATCTTGTCGATTTCATCGATATAGACGATGCCCATTTGAGCTTTCTCTACATCGTAATCGCACTTCTGCAGCAGTTTCTGAATGATGTTCTCGACGTCCTCACCCACATAACCGGCTTCGGTCAGGGTGGTGGCGTCGGCAATGGTGAACGGTACATTCAACAGGCGCGCCAGGGTCTCTGCCAGCAGAGTCTTGCCCGAACCTGTAGGGCCAATCAGCAAGATGTTGCTCTTGCCCAGTTCGACCTCGTCATTCTTTTTGTCACGTTGGTTGAGGCGTTTGTAGTGGTTGTATACCGCTACTGCCAGAACCTTTTTCGCACGTTCCTGACCAATCACATACTGATCAAGGATGCCGCTGATTTCTTTAGGCGAAGGCAATTTATGCGCGCTGCTTTCGGCCTGTGCTTCCTGCACCTCCTCACGGATGATGTCATTGCACAGGTCGACGCACTCGTCGCAGATAAAGACCGAGGGGCCGGCAATCAATTTGCGTACTTCATGCTGGCTTTTGCCACAGAAGGAGCAATAAAGCAGTTTGCCGTTGTCCTCGCCGTTGCGGGTGTCAGTCATTCGATCGATCCAAATCCGATAGGCTTGCAACACAAGATGAAGGCAATTGCGGGCTTTTTCAAGTCCGCAGGTGGCCGGTTAAACCAACCACCTACATTTGAGTTGCTTAGGCGGGCATTTGACGCTTGGTGATCACAGAGTCAATCAGGCCGTATTCAGCCGCACGCTCTGCGCTCATGAAGTTGTCGCGCTCGGTGTCGCGCTCGATGGTCTCGAGGCTCTGACCGGTGTGATGAGCCAGCAGCGAGTTCAGACGCGAACGGATGTGCAGGATTTCCTTGGCATGGATGTCGATATCCGAAGCCTGACCTTGGAAACCGCCCAATGGCTGGTGAATCATCATCCGCGAGTTAGGCAGGCAATGACGCTTGCCCGCTGCGCCACCGGCGAGCAGGAAGGCCCCCATGCTGCAGGCCTGGCCGATGCAGATGGTGGAAACGTCCGGCTTGATGAATTGCATAGTGTCGTAGATCGACATGCCTGCAGTCACCGAACCGCCTGGCGAGTTGATGTAAAGATGGATGTCCTTGTCCGGGTTTTCCGCTTCAAGGAAGAGCAATTGTGCCGCGACCAGGTTGGCCATGTAGTCTTCTACCGGGCCAATCAGGAAGATCACCCGCTCCTTGAGGAGGCGCGAGTAGATGTCATAGGCGCGTTCGCCACGGGCGGACTGCTCGATAACCATCGGGACCAGGCCGCCTGCGGCCTGGATGTCAGAGCTCTGCTGATAATAAGAATTGCGGGACATGTCCTGCAGTCACTCCCAAATAGTCATGTCTTGAATACGCATAAGCCAGCACGAAGGCTGGCTTATGGTGTGTATTTTCGAACGAGTAAAAAATCAGTCGGCTTGTGGTGCTTCTACCGGCTTGACCGCTTCTTCGTAAGAGACCGATTTGTCGGTCACGCTAGCTTTCTGCAGAACAGTATCCACAACTTGTTCTTCCAGCACAACCGAACGGACTTCGTTCAGTTGCTGCTCGTTCTTGTAGTACCAGGACACGACCTGCTCCGGCTCTTGGTAAGCAGAAGCCATTTCCTGAATCAGCTCACGCACGCGGGCTTCGTCAGGCTTGAGGTCGAATTGCTTGACCACTTCGGCCACGATCAGACCCAGTACAACGCGACGCTTGGCTTGTTCTTCGAACAGCTCGGCCGGCAGTTGATCAGGCTTGATGTTGCCACCGAACTGTTGAACGGCCTGAACGCGCAGACGGTTCACTTCATTATCCAGCAGAGCCTTAGGCACTTCGATCGGGTTGGCAGCCAGCAGGCCGTCCATTACCTGGTTCTTGACCTTGGACTTGATGGCCTGACGCAGTTCACGCTCCATGTTCTTGCGAACTTCGGCGCGGAAACCTTCCAGACCGGCTTCCTTGATGCCGAATTGAGCGAAGAACTCTTCGGTCAGCTCTGGCAGCTTAGGCTCGGAAACGGTGTTGACGGTCACGGTGAACTCGGCGGCCTTGTTAGCCAGGTCCAGGTTCTGGTAGTTCTCAGGGAAAGTCAGGTTCAGAACGCGTTCTTCACCAGCCTTGGCGCCGACCAGGCCTTCTTCGAAGCCCGGGATCATGCGGCCGGAACCCAGTACCAGCTGAGTACCCTTGGCGGAACCGCCAGCGAACACTTCACCGTCGACCTTGCCGACGAAATCGATGTTCAGCTGGTCTTCGTTCTGGGCGGCACGATCGGCCACTTCGAAGCGAATGTTCTGCTTGCGCAGGATTTCCAGCATGTTGTCCAGATCGGCATCAGCCACGTCAGCGCTCAGACGCTCAACGGCGATGGACTCGAAACCGGCAACGGTGAACTCAGGGAACACTTCGAACGTTGCAACGTATTCCAGGTCCTTGCCCTTCTCCAGAACCTTTGGCTCAACCGAAGGAGCGCCAGCCGGGTTCAGCTTCTGCTCGACAACGGCTTCGTAGAAGGAAGCCTGGATCACGTCGCCCACAGCTTCTTGACGCGCATCAGCTTCATAACGCTGACGGATCACGCTCATTGGGACTTTGCCAGGACGGAAGCCTGGAATCTTGGCCTTTTGGGCAGTCTGCTGCAGACGCTTGTTGACCTGTGTCTCGATGCGCTCAGCCGGCACGGTGATGCTCATGCGGCGCTCAAGAGCAGAAGTATTTTCAACAGAAACTTGCATGGATATTCCTCGTTGCACAGACGTTAGCCGGCCGTTTCCGACCCCAGAATCAAGGGCATGCATTCTAGTGGGTCAAACTCAAGAAGTCACCCTACTGAAAACGGGTAAAAAAACAGCTGGCGATTTAAAGGCGGGGACCAAGGGTTGAGCCTCGCCCTGAGAGCAAATACAGCGAATCAAACCAGGGCCTCTGCACCAACGCTTCTATATATAGAAGGAATGGCGCGTCACATCCCTGATGGCCGGACCAAACCACAACCCGACCGGTAAACCTTCAGCATTCCAGCGACAAAAGGACGAGTGTTTCGTCGCTTCCCTGGCCCACCACCTGCGACCCACTGGAAATACAGACTTCTGAAACGAAAACGGCGCAGCCCTTTTCAGGTGCTGCGCCGTTATCTGCTATATAAATAGCTACTTAATTGGTGCGGACGAAGAGACTCGAACTCTTACACCTTGCGGCGCTGGAACCTAAATCCAGTGTGTCTACCAATTCCACCACGTCCGCGTATCAAGCTTTTAAAGCAAAGGCGCCAGATTATTAATCTGGCGCCTTTCGGAATATGGGGTGGACGATGGGGATCGAACCCACGACAACAGGAGTCACAATCCTGTGCTCTACCAACTGAGCTACGCCCACCATATTGCGTTGTTGCGTTACTTGTGCCAAAGCTGCCTAATGGCGCACCCGGCAGGACTCGAACCTGCGACCATCCGCTTAGAAGGCGGATGCTCTATCCAGCTGAGCTACGGGCGCCTTATTAATCTGTATTCTTTAATGATTACAAACTAATTGCTTTCAGTCGTTACGAGCTAAACATCAACTCTGCCCGACCTTCTTAACCAGTGCTAGGCTGTGCCCGACAAGTGCGACGAATGTTATAGACGAGCCGTTAGGTCGTCAACTCTTTTTTGAAAAAAATTCATTTAATTAAAGGAGTTAGGGGAATTTGCAGACCAAGCGCCTTTGCCCTCACGTCCTGGCATGCGAGAATGCGTGCTCTTTTTCTCTCCCTCTCGATGGTTAATCACGCGTCATGACTGCACAACTAATCGACGGCAAAGCGATCGCCGCTAGCCTGCGCCAGCAGATCGCCAAACGTGTCGCCGAGCGTCGCCAGCAAGGCCTGCGTACTCCAGGCCTCGCGGTGATCCTGGTCGGCAGCGACCCGGCCTCTCAGGTTTATGTCTCGCACAAGCGTAAAGACTGCGAAGAGGTCGGCTTTCTTTCACAAGCCTATGACTTACCTTCCGACACCACTCAAGAAGCACTGGCCGGCCTGATCGACCGCCTCAACGATGACCCGAACATCGACGGCGTCCTGCTGCAACTGCCACTGCCCGAACACCTCGATGCCTCCAAGTTGCTGGAGCGCATCCGCCCGGATAAAGATGTGGATGGTTTCCATCCTTATAACGTCGGTCGCCTGGCCCAACGCATCCCTCTGCTGCGTCCATGCACGCCGAAAGGCATCATGACCCTGCTGGAAAGCACCGGTGCCGATCTGTACGGCATGGATGCAGTAGTGGTCGGCGCTTCCAACATCGTTGGCCGCCCGATGGCGATGGAGCTGCTGCTGGCCGGTTGCACCGTTACCGTCACCCACCGCTTCACCAAGGATCTGGCCGGCCACGTCGGGCGTGCCGACCTGGTGGTCGTGGCCGCCGGCAAGCCGGGCCTGGTCAAGGGTGAATGGATCAAGGAAGGCGCTATCGTCATCGACGTCGGCATCAACCGCCAGGAAGACGGCAAACTGGTGGGCGACGTGGTCTACGAGACCGCCCTGCCCCGTGCCGGCTGGATCACCCCGGTACCGGGTGGCGTTGGCCCGATGACTCGCGCCTGCCTGCTGGAAAACACGCTGTATGCGGCAGAAACGCTGCACGACTGACCCTGGGAAATAGCCCGGATAAAAGAACCCCGCCACTGGCGGGGTTCTTTGTTTCTGCTCGCCAAAAACCTGAAGCGAACAGCCCCCGCTTGCAGTGACCATCAACTCATCAGAAAGGATGGGGATCGAACTGATTCAAAACTGATACAGGATGAAATTTAATTTACCCAAGGCCCTTTACCTACGGGCGTGTAGCTCTTTCCTGGCACATACTCATAAAATGTAACGTTTTTCTGAAAGCAGCCCGTTGCAGAACGGCATATCCACTTTATGAGTCCGCCCGCGTGAAAATCCGTCTTTCTATCCTGAGCCTATTTTTTGCATTTACAGGCACCTTTATCACGCAGAGCGCCGTCGCTCGCGAAACCACCGAAGCGCCGCGCGACCCTTCCCAACTGCATATTGCCTCCGGCAGCGCCCTGCTGCTGGATCTGCAGACGAACAAGGTCATCTATTCCAGCAATCCCGACGTGGTCGTGCCCATCGCGTCGGTGACCAAGCTGATGACCGGCCTGATCGTACTCGACGCCAAACAACCGCTGGATGAGTACATCTCCGTGGACATCAGCAACACCCCGGAAATGAAAGGCGTGTTTTCCCGGGTCAAGCTCAAGAGCGAGCTGCCGCGCAAGGAGATGCTGCTGATCGCCCTGATGTCGTCGGAAAACCGTGCCGCCGCCAGCCTCGCCCACCACTACCCGGGCGGGTACGCAGCCTTTATTGCCGCCATGAACGCCAAGGCCAAGGCACTGGGTATGACCAGCACGCACTATGTCGAGCCGACAGGCCTGTCGGTCCATAACGTGTCCACTGCCCGCGACCTGAGCAAACTGTTGCTGGCAGCGCGCAAATACCCGCTGCTGAGCGAGCTGAGCACCACCAAGGAAAAGACCGTGGCGTTCCGCAAACCCAACTACACCCTGGGTTTTCGTAATACCGATCACCTGGTCAACAGGGCCAACTGGGACATCAAGCTGACCAAGACCGGCTTTACCGATGAAGCAGGCCACTGCCTGGTACTGGTGACCAGCATGAGCAACCGCCCGGTCGCCCTGGTGATTCTCGACGCCTTTGGCAAATACACGCACTTCGCCGATGCCAGCCGCATCCGCCAGTGGCTGGAAACCGGCAAAAGCAGCTCGGTACCGAATGCCGCCTTGAGCTACAAGGCCGGCAAAAACCTGAAAAGTCGTCAGAACGGCGTCGCCCAGACTGCCGAATAGAACCTGACAGACACAAAAAAGGCTGCAGATCCGTCGATCGCAGCCCTGTTCAAAGGACGGCGCCCAAAGGCGCCGTCAGCGTTTCTGCAATATCAGTTGGCGGTCAATGCCTTGGTCGCCCGCGCCGCCGCGTTCTCCTGCCCGGCCTGTGCCAACTCATCGGCCGCCTTCAGCCAACGCTGACGATCGACCTGAGCCGGCACCTGGGTCGGCCCCTGAATCAGCACCGCCCAGCGCCCCGCGCTGCTCCAGGCCGACTCGAACTTGGCAAAGTCCATCAACAGGCGACGATTCATTCCCGCTCGCAGCAACACCGTCTGCTTGTGCCGGTTGTAACCAGCCAATACGGCATAACGAGGCTCGGCCCAGAACGCCGAGCCTTCGGTGTAACGCACCATCACCGGGTATCCCGCGGCGACCTGGGTCAGCAGCGCCGCCAGATTGTCGTCCAGCGGGTAGACCACCATCCCGTACTCACGCGCCAGGGTCAGCATGTTCTGCTGCAACTTCGCCTCGGCGCCCGGCAAATGCAGCGGCTTGTCCAGCAGACCTGGGGTGATCGCGATGCCTTGCTGGGACAGCATGCTGGCCAGGGTGCCTGGACCGCTCTGATAGGTTTCGCCGCGGAAAAACGGCACGCCGTTGAGTTCCACCCGCTCGGGCAAGCGCTGAATCTCCGGCTGCACGCTGCTGGCGCAACCGGCCAGCGTCAGGGCGCAGGCGCCCGCCAACAACAGTGTTCGAAATCGCAGAAACATCCGTTCCATCATGACTCTCTTGTGCAGACGCCAAGCCAGGAGCCCCGGCCGAAACGCTGATCATAGGGCGCCGCGATGCAGGGGTATAGCGTCCAGCCGCAGTAATTTGCGCCCCATAGAGCAAACAGTTTGATGACACTCGACTATTGGTCAATGGCTTGAAACACATCCACGACTAGACTGTCCATTGCAACGAGAGTGTGCCCGGACAGGGCAAAAAGGAGGCATGTATGAGCCTGACAACGACAATCCTGATGCTGATCGGCGGCTGGCTGGCCGTCGCCGCTGCCATGCTCTGGGGCGTCCTGCGAATTGCTCGCCGACACCATCATCCGCGTTTGCCGACTCCCGCCGTGAAACCCGCAAAACCGGCCCGGCATCACGCCACCGCGCACTGACTGGC
>NZ_JACNAC010000051.1:0-47918 GCF_017349775.1 Pseudomonas sp. GW460-12-10-14-TSB1 | reverse complement strand
GCCTTCTGCGCGGCTTCCAGCGCCTCGGCCTCGGCCTTGGCGCGGGCATCCGCGGTCTGCTGCAGTTGATCCAGCTGGGTCGGAGTCAGCAGTTGCAGGCGCAGCATCATGTTCTGCACCAGGTCGCGACGCATTTCCTTGCGCACTTCCAGCGACTCCTGGTCGGAACCCACCAGGTTGTTGCCGTCGTGGATGTAGACCTTCTGCACTTGCAGCTTGTCGCTGAGCAGGGTCAGGTTGTTCTGGCCCTGGATGTCGTAGTTCAGCACGGTGGTCATTTCATATTCGGCCGAACGACCGGCACCGGCGTAGCTCAGGCTGCGCTGGGATTCCTGTTCGCGGGTCAGCACCAGCTTGTAGGGCGCGCCGGCGTAGACCTTGACGCCACTGCTCTGCAGAACCTGGCGCAGCTGGGTCACGGTTTCGCCGTAAGCATTGCGCGCGCTCAGGTCGAGTTCCTTGATTGCCAGTTCGGTAGTGCCGGTACCGCGCAGCTGAAAGCCGCAGGCGCTCAGCAGTACGGCCAGGCCCATCACCAGGAGGTTGCGTTTGATCATCTTGTTGCTCCCCTTGAAACCATGTGGGCCGATAGGGCGGCCCTGGAGGTTTTATTCGGCGTCAGCCTTGGGCTGACGTCTGATCCAATTAGCTAGCGACGATATTGACCAGCTTGCCAGGCACGACGATCACTTTACGAATCGTCAGGCCTTCAGTGAAGCGCAGCACGTTCTCGTTGCTCCGAGCGGCGGCTTCGATCTCTTCACGGCTGGCGCTGGCCGGCATGTCGATCTGGCCGCGCAGTTTGCCATTCACTTGAATGACCAGCTGCAGGCTGTCCTGAACCAGCGCGTTCTCATCCAGCACCGGCCAGCCGGCGTCGATGATGGCGCCGCTGCGACCCAGTCGGCTCCACAGCTCGTGGCTGATGTGCGGGGTGATCGGCGCCAGCAGCAGGGCCACGGTTTCCAGGCCTTCCTGCAACAGGGCGCGGTCCTGCGGGGTGGCTTGCGGTGCTTTTTCCAACACGTTCATCAGCGTCATGACCTGAGCGATGGCGGTGTTGAATTTGTGGTTCTGGCCGACGTCCTGGCTGGCTTGCTTGATCGCCAGGTGGATGGCGCGACGAATGACTTTCTGTTCGTCGTTCAGCGTAGCCAGCTCCAGTGTGCCCGGCAGGCCCTGGGCTACGTGAGACTGGGCCAGGCGCCAGACGCGCTTGAGGAAGCGGTGGGCACCCTCGACGCCGGAGTCGGACCATTCCAGGCTCATGTCAGGCGGCGAAGCGAACATCATGAACAGGCGGCAGGTGTCCGCGCCGTACTGTTCGATCATCGACTGAGGGTCGACGCCGTTGTTCTTCGACTTGGCCATTTTCTCGGTACCGCCGATTTCCACCGGCAGGCCGTCGCTGATCAGCTTGGCGCCGACGATCTTGGCCTTGCTGTCACGCTCCAGCTCGACATCGGCCGGGTTGTACCAGGTGTAGGCACCGTTGGCTTCGCGGCGGTAGTAGGTCTCGGCGACCACCATGCCTTGCGTCAGCAGGTTCTTGAACGGCTCGTTGGAGCTGACCAGGCCCTCGTCGCGCATCAGCTTGTGGAAGAAGCGGGCGTAGAGCAGGTGCAGGATCGCGTGTTCGATACCACCGATGTACTGGTCCACCGGCAGCCAGTGGTTGGCTGCGGCCGGGTCGACCAGGCCACCCTCGTATTTTGGCGAGGCGTAGCGGGCGTAGTACCACGAGGACTCGACGAAGGTGTCCATGGTGTCGGTTTCACGCTTGGCAGGCTTGCCGCATTTCGGGCAACTGCACTCGTAGAACTCGGGCATGCGCGCCAGTGGCGAACCGGCGCCGTCCGGCACCACGTCTTCCGGCAGTACTACCGGCAGCTGGTCTTCCGGTACCGGTACATCGCCACAGCTGTCGCAGTGGATGATCGGGATCGGGCAGCCCCAGTAGCGCTGACGGCTGATGCCCCAGTCGCGCAGGCGGAACTGGGTGCGGGATTGGCCAAGGTTTTTCTTCAGCAGGGCCACTTCGATGGCGTCGAAGGCACCGGCAAAATCCAGGCCGTTGAACTCGCCGGAATTGATCAGTTCGCCGTGCTCGCCGTAGGCGTCCTGCCAAGGCGCAGGCGTTTCGTCGCCAGCGCTGGTGCGCACCACGTTCTTGATCGGCAGGTTGTACTTGGTGGCGAACTCGTAATCGCGCTCGTCGTGCGCCGGAACGGCCATTACCGCGCCATCGCCGTAGTGCATCAGCACGTAGTTGGCGACCCATACCGGGAGTTTTTCACCGGTCAGTGGGTGTTCGACGAACAGCGAAGTCGGCAGGCCTTTCTTCTCTTGAGTGGCGATGTCGGCTTCGGCGACGCTGCCGCCCTTGCACTCGGCGATAAAGGCTTGCAGCGCCGGATCGTTCTGCGCCGCCAGGGTGGCCAACGGGTGTTCGGCGGCCACGGCGACGTGGGTCGCGCCCATCAGGGTGTCAGGGCGGGTGGTGAAGACTTTCAGTGCGCCCGCTTCGCCGATGGAGGCCTGGTCGTAGGGGAATTGCACTTCCATGCCACGGGACTTGCCGATCCAGTTGCGTTGCATGGTCTTGACCTGCTCGGGCCAGCCCGGCAACTCGTCGAGACTCTCCAGCAGCTCATCCGCGTAGGCGGTGATCTTGAAGTAGTACATCGGGATTTCGCGTTTTTCGATCAGCGCGCCGGAGCGCCAGCCGCGACCGTCGATCACCTGTTCGTTGGCCAGAACGGTCTGATCGATCGGGTCCCAGTTCACGGTGCCGTTCTTGCGGTAGATCACGCCTTTTTCGAACAGGCGAGTGAACAGCCATTGTTCCCAGCGGTAGTAGTCCGGCTTGCAGGTAGTGACCTCGCGGGACCAGTCCACCGCCAGGCCCAGGCTGCGCAGTTGGGACTTCATGTAGGCGATGTTTTCGTAGGTCCACTTGGCCGGTGCGACGTTGTTCTTCATCGCGGCGTTTTCCGCCGGCATGCCGAAGGCGTCCCAACCCATGGGTTGCAGCACGTTCTTGCCTTGCATGCGCTGGTAGCGGGAGATCACGTCGCCGATGGTGTAGTTACGCACGTGCCCCATGTGTAGCTTGCCGCTGGGGTAAGGGAACATCGACAGGCAGTAGTAAGTTTCCTTGCCTGGCTGTTCGCTGACTTCAAAGGACTTTTGCTCATCCCAGAACGACTGGGCGGCGGCTTCGATTTCACGGGGCTGATAGTGTTCGTGCATGGCTACTTTTGAACTGAATAGGGGTGGCCTAATCCTCTTCAATGCAACGTTGGGCGGTGATGACGCCAGATATGGCGTTTTCGCGACCCAGTCGAGCTGGAAGTGGAGTTACAGGAAGCGCCGTAGCATACATGACCGCGCTCTACCGAGGGAAACCCTGATTACGCGCCGTGGGCCGTTGGTCGCGGCACCCTGCCGGTTTTGGCAGTGCGACTAAGCTCAAAAAGGGGAGTGAGTCTTACTTTCATGAGGTGAATGGATGGTTGAGTCGCAGCGGAAAGTTACAAAACCCGAGTTGTACGAACGATTGATAGATCGTCTGGCTTTGGCCCTGGACGCAGCGAGAACAGCAGGAAGCTTGCGTAATGAGCGTCCTGCGGAGTTGGAGTTGCGGGGCCTGAGTCATGCCGAGCTCGAGGTGATCAAGGCCTATCTGGATCGTAGTGAGCGTGAGACGCAATTGAGCGTGCTCGAATGCCTGAGGCACGAAGTGACTCCACATTCGGCCAAGGTCATCTGGTTGAAAGACAAGGTGCCCGCCCGGGATGCGGTAAAGGTCCGATCCCTGCAGTTCAAATGAGTCTGCGTCGCCCATTCGGGCATCTGCGCAGCGTCAACGCCGCGTACCTTGTGCGTAAAATCTGTTTCGTATCTGTTGTTGCTTTGCTTTTACCCACTTAGGCTTCGAGCATCTTTGGAGATGCTCGATGCCTTTTCGTTATTTCGTCAAACAACTACTCCTGCCGCCTGGCCTTCTGTTGCTGTTGCTTCTGCTCGCCTGGTGGTTTCGTCGCTCTAGGCCGCGATTGGCCGGTGTGTGCTTTGCCCTCGGCCTGGGCGGGTTCTGGTTGATGAGCCTGCCTGTGATGGTGGAGTGGGGCGCCAGTACCCTGGAGACTGAGCCGGCGCTGACGCAAAGCCAGTGGTCGACCCTGGCCGAACAGGCCGATGCGATCGTTGTACTGGGCTCTGGGCGGGAGCGCGGCGATCCGGCCTGGGGCAGCGACCAGCCGACCGGGGTCGGGCTTGAGCGCCAGCGTTACGCGGCGCGCCTGGCCAAGGCTTCCGGATTGCCGATCCTGACCAGCGGGGGCCTGCACTACGGCACGCCGCCTACGGAAGCGGCGTTGATGGCCGAGTCGTTGCTGAACGATTTCGACGTGAAGGTGCGCTGGCAGGAAGGGCGCAGCCGCACAACCTGGGAAAACGCCCAATTCACTGCGCAAGTGCTGGAGCCGCAAGGCGTCAAACGTATAGTGCTGGTCACCCAGGCCTGGCATATGCAGCGGGCGGTCTGGAGTTTCGAGCAGGCAGGATTCACCGTGGTACCGGCACCCGTGGGGTTCCTCGGGGTGGATAACGCCAGGCCGCTGGGCGGCTGGATGCCGGAGTTCAAGTCGATCTGGCAGAGCGGCCAGTTGCTGAACGAGGCGGTGGGGCTGGTGGGCTACAAGCTGTTTTATCGTGGAGAGGACTAGATTCATCTCGAACCAGCCAGCTCCCGCAGGAATCGCAAGTTCCTGGCAGGAGCGAGCAGTCTGCGTCAGACAGTCTTGGCGATCCGGCTAGCCAGCAGGGCCCAGCCGAACAGCAGGACGCTCAGGATGATCAGGGGCCATGAGCGCCACTGCAGGTAAGGTGTCAGGTTGTGCATCGGCACCACTTCGCCATAAAGAATTCCGCGTTCGAACTGCGGAATCTGCACGGTGATCTTGCCGAACGGATCGATCAGGCCGGTCACCCCGTTGTTGGTGGCGCGGATCATCCAGCGGCCGGCTTCCAGGGCGCGCATCTGGGCCATCTGCAGGTGCTGCAGTGGGCCGATCGAAGTGCCGAACCAGGTATCGTTGCTGATGGTCAGCAGCAGGTCGCTGCGGGCTGACAGGCTGGCGGCGAATTCCGGGTAAACCACCTCGTAGCAGATGAACGGCGCAATCTGGTAGCCCTTGGCCTGCAGCAACGGCTGGTCGGCGGGACCGCGGGCGAAGTCCGACATGGGCAGGTCGAAGAATGCGATCAGGCCGCGCAGCAGGTCTTGCAGGGGTACGTACTCACCAAATGGCACGAGCTTCTGCTTGAGGTACTCGCCATCGCCTTCGCCGACCACGGTAATGCCGTTGAAGTAGCGCTTCTGGTGATGCACTTCCTGGCGGATCGGTACGCCGGTGATCAGCGCCGAATGCCGGTCGGCGGCGAAGTTGCTCATCATGTTCAGATAACCTTCGGCCGACTCCTTGAGCACCGGCACCGCGGTTTCCGGCCACACCAGCAGATCCACGCGCTTGGAGCTGAAGCTCATGTCGCGGTACAGCGCCAGCTGGGAATTGAGCTGCGCGGGGTCCCATTTCAGGCTCTGTTCGATGTTGCCCTGGATCGCCGCCACGGTCAGCGGCTCGCCCGATGGGCTGGTCCAGGCATGTCCCTTGAGCGTGATGCCGATCACCCAGGGGCCGACCAGCAGCACCAGGCCGGCGGCGATAAAGCCTTTGCGTCCGGCGCGGACCAGGCCGGGCAGGTTGTAGAGCAGGGCGGCGGTCAGCGCCAGGGTAAAGGAAATCAGCCACATGCCACCCAGCGGGGCCAGGCCGGCCAGAGGGCCGTCGAGCTGGCTGTAGCCGGAGTAGAGCCAGGGGAACCCCGTCAGGAACCAGCCGCGGAAGGCTTCCTGGCCCACCCAGAGGGCAGCGAATGCCAGGGCATCGGCAAGGGGCGCCTCATTGCGGCGCAGCCAGCGTGCCCAGAGCCAGGCCGGCAGAGCGAAAAAGAACGCGATGGCGGCAATGAAGGCCAGCATCAGCAGGCTCGCCAGCAGCACCGAGGCGCCACCGTAGGTATGGATACTGACGTAGATCCAGCTGGTGCCGGCGGCAAACAGGCCGAAGCCGAAACACCAGCCGCGCCACAGCGCCTGGCGCGGGCTCAGCTCGCGCAGGCCGGCATAAAAGAAGCCGACCGCCAGCAATGCCAGCGGCCAGATGTCGTACGGCGCCAGGGCCAGGGTGGTGATTGCGCCAGCCGCCATGGCCAGCAGGTTACCGGGCCAGCCGGGGCGGGTTAAGCGCAGCATGTCGATCCTTAACGGGGGATAGGCGTTAGTCGCAGCAAATGAATCCGACGGCTGTCGGCATTCAGGATACGGAAGCGATAGGCACCGATTTCGGTGATTTCGTTACGTTTAGGCAGGTGCCCGAACGCGCTCATCACCAGGCCGCCGACAGTGTCGAACTCGTCGTCGGAAAACTCGCTGTCGAAGAACTCGTTGAAATTCTCGATCGGCGTCAGCGCCTTGATCAGGAAATCGCCACTCGGCAGGGGCTTGATATAGCTGTCTTCCTCGACGTCGTGCTCGTCTTCGATGTCGCCGACGATCTGTTCCAGCACGTCCTCGATGGTCACCAGCCCCGCCACGCCGCCGTATTCGTCGATGACGATGGCCATGTGGTTGTGGTTGGCGCGGAACTCGCGCAGCAGCACGTTCAGGCGCTTGGACTCGGGCACGAAGGTCGCCGGGCGCAGCAGATCCTTGATGTTGAAACTGTCGCCGTTCTCCTTGAGGATCAGCGGTAGCAGGTCCTTGGCCAGCAGAACGCCCATGACGTCGTCATGGCTTTCGCCGATCACCGGATAACGCGAGTGCGCGGAATCGAGGACGGACGGCAGGAATTCGCGGGGAGTCTGGGTCGCCTTGATGCTGATCATCTGCGAGCGCGGAACCATGATGTCCCGTACCTGCAGGTCAGCGACCTGGATGGCGCCTTCGACGATGGCCAGCGCTTCGCTGTCCAGCAACTTGTTCTGGTGGGCTTCGCGCAGCAGCTCCAGCAGCTCCTGGCGGTTTTTCGGCTCATGGGCAAAAGCCTGGGTCAGTTTACCCAGCCACGACTTTTGCCCGCTGCTCGATCGGTCTTCGCTCATAGCGATTACTCTAAATCCTTGGTTGTTACAGATGGATGTTCTTCGGTTTCGTCGTCCGCATAAGGGTCGGGATGACCCAATTCTGCAAGCAACGTTCGTTCCAGTGCTTCCATTTCTTCGGCTTCGTCGTCATCTATATGGTCGTAACCCAATAGATGCAAGCAGCCGTGAATCACCAGATGGGCCCAGTGGGCCTGGAGGTCCTTGCCTTGTTCGGCGGCTTCGCGCTCGACCACTTCGATGCAGATCACCAGGTCGCCGAGCAAGGGAATGTCCAGCAGTTCGTCCGGCACATCGGCGGGGAACGACAGGACGTTGGTGGCGTAGTCCTTCTGCCGCCAGGTGTGGTTCAGTTCGCGGCCTTCGGGCTCGTCCACCAGGCGGATGGTCAGTTCCGAGTCGGCTGTGCGCTGGCGCAGGGCCAGCTCACACCATTGGCGGAACTGGGCTTCGCTGGGAGCAGGCTTGTCGCTTGCCAGTTGCAGATCAAGCTCAAGCATCGTGGCGATTGCCTTTTTCCGCGGCGGACTGGGCGGACTCGTCGGCCACGCGCTGCTCGAAGCGCTCGTAGGCTTCGACGATGCGTTGCACCAGCGGATGGCGCACCACGTCCTTGGGCATGAAGTGGGTGAAGCTGATGCCCGGGACGTCCTTGAGTACGTTGATCACATGGGCCAGGCCGGACTTGGTGCCCTTGGGCAGGTCGACCTGGGTGATGTCGCCCGTGATCACGGCGGTGGAGCCGAAGCCGATCCGGGTCAGGAACATCTTCATCTGCTCGACGGTGGTGTTCTGGCTTTCGTCGAGGATGATGAAACTGTTGTTCAGCGTACGGCCGCGCATGTAGGCCAGCGGAGCGATCTCGATGACCTGGCGTTCGATCAGCTTGGCGACATGCTCGAAGCCGAGCATTTCATACAGCGCGTCATACAAGGGGCGCAGGTACGGGTCGATCTTCTGGGCCAGGTCGCCAGGCAGGAAGCCGAGTTTCTCACCGGCCTCGACCGCCGGACGCACCAGCAGGATGCGCCGTACCTGTTCGCGCTCCAGGGCATCTACCGCACAGGCCACGGCCAGGTAGGTCTTGCCGGTACCGGCCGGGCCGATGCCGAAGTTGATGTCGTTGCCGAGGATTTCCTTGACGTAGCGCTGCTGATTCAAGCCGCGTGGGCGAATCATGCCTTTTTTGGTGCGCAGGGCCACGGCCGCTTCGGCGACAGGGTGATTGTTCAGCTCTTCGACGGCGGATTCCTGGAGGAACAGGTGCACCATGTCCGGCGACAGCTCGGTACCCTTGGTTTCCCGGTACAGGCGGCGCAGGAGGTTTTCCGCGGAGGTGGTGTGCTTGGGTTCGCCGATCAGTTCGAACTGATTGCCGCGGTTGCGGATCTCGATGGTCAGGCGCTGCTCGATCAAGCGCAAATGCTCGTCGAATTGCCCGCACAGATTGGCGAAGCGGCGAGCCTCAAAGGGCTCGAGGATAAAGCGATGTGGTTCTATGGGTGCGTTCAAGGTCGTTTTTTAGCCGCCCAACGGCAATAAAGGATGAATTCAAGGATAACGCCAGTGGCCTGGGTGCGAAAGCTCTTATACAACGCAATGTCTTTCGCCACATTTTCCTTGGAAGCCGGCTTTCCAGCGATGGCGTGCCCGAGGCCGCTACCGCTGGTCAGTCAGCATCGGCAGGAGATTATTGCAGCAGCGATCCGCGCAGCGAGTGAGGCTGGGCGGAGTCGATGTGCACATCGGCAAATTGACCGATCAGCGTGGGATTGTCGCAGCGGAAGTTGACGATACGGTTGTTCTCGGTCCGCCCCTGCAGCTCGCCCGGGTCTTTCTTCGAGTAGTCGGTGACCAGGATGCGCTGGATCGAGCCGACCATCTGTCGGCTGATTTCGAACCCTTGTTGATTCAGCCGGTGCTGCAGGGCGTTCAGGCGTTCCTTTTTCAACTCTTCCGGGGTGTCGTCCGCCAGATCGGCGGCCGGGGTGCCCGGGCGCTGGCTGTAGACGAACGAGTAGGAAAAGTCGAAGCCGACGTCTTCGATCAGCTTCATGGTCTGTTCGAAGTCTTTTTCGGTCTCGCCGGGGAAACCGACGATGAAGTCCGAGCTGATGCAGATGCCCGGCACCGCAGCGCGCAGTTTGCGCAGCTTGGACTTGTATTCCAGTGCTGTGTGGTTGCGCTTCATGGCTGCGAGAATCCGGTCGGAGCCCGATTGCACCGGCAAGTGCAGGTGTTTCACCAGTTCCGGCACTTCGGCGTGGGCCTGGATCAGGCTGTCGGAGAACTCCAGCGGGTGGGAGGTGGTGTAGCGGATGCGCTCGATGCCATCGACCGCGGCAACCACGCGGATCAGTTCGGCGAGGTCGGCCAGGCGGCCATCATGGGTCTGGCCGCGATAGCCGTTGACGTTCTGCCCCAGCAGGGTGACTTCGCGCACGCCGTTTTCCGCCAGATGGATGATTTCGGAGATCACGTCGTCGAACGGCCGGCTGACTTCTTCGCCACGGGTGTAAGGCACCACGCAGAAGGTGCAGTACTTGCTGCAGCCTTCCATCACCGAGACATAGGCGCTCGGACCGTCGATGCGCGGCTCCGGCAGGTGGTCGAATTTTTCGATTTCCGGGAACGAGACGTCGACCTGCGGCAGCTTGCTGCTGCGGGCGGCATCGATCATTTCCGGCAGCCGGTGCAGGGTCTGCGGGCCGAAGACCACGTCGACGTACGGCGCCCGGTCACGGATGGCCGCGCCTTCCTGGCTGGCCACGCAACCGCCGACAGCGATGACCATTTCCGGGTTGGCCAGCTTCAGTTCGCGCCAGCGACCCAGCTGGGAATACACCCGGTCCTGGGCCCGTTCGCGGATCGAGCAGGTGTTGAGCAGGATGACGTCCGCGTCTTCGGCGCGGGCGGTGACTTCCAGGGCCTGGTGTTCACCCAGCAGATCGACCATGCGCGAGCTGTCGTACTCGTTCATCTGGCAACCGTGGGTTTCTATGTAAAGCTTCTTGGCCATGGACGGGGTCATCACCTGATTCAAAGAACCGCGCATTATAGGGAACATGGCCTGAGGTTCCTACCGCTGCGCGTCCGGTGGCTATGCTATAGTTCGCGCCCTCTTTTATATCCCCCGATGTGTTACCCGCCCACCATGACCAAACGTGAAGCTCCAATCTACAAGGTGATTTTCCTCAACCAGGGACAGGTGTTCGAAATGTACGCCAAGCAGATCTATCAAAGTGATCTGTGGGGTTTCCTGGAGGTGGAAGAGTTCGTCTTTGGCGAGCGCACGCAAGTGGTCGTCGATCCGAGCGAAGAGAAGCTCAAGGCCCAGTTCGAAGGCGTGGTGCGCAGCTTTGTGCCGATGCATTCGATCGTGCGCATCGACGAGGTCGAGCGCCTGGGTACGCCGAAGATCAGCGAGGCGCGTGGCGTGAGCAACGTCATGCCGTTTCCGATGCCGATGCCTGAGAAGTAAGGGCTGTATCGATCCTGCTATCGCGAGCAAGTTTGCTCGCGATGCGCTCAAGGCAGGGGTGAAAAGGGCGAACGCCCGTCGGCGCTCTGCAATTCCATCAGGTATTTGCGGAAAATCTGCCCCAGTACCTGGGTGGCGACTTCCAGCTCATCGCGCTGCATGTGCTCGGCCACTTCATCGGCTGTGTCCAGTGCCTCTTCGGCGCCATTGACCGCCGCCATCTTCAGCACGATATAAGCCTGAACGTTGTTGGCCGGTACGCCTTCGCCGCGGAAGAACATGGTGCCGAGCTTGAATTGCGCCTGGGCGTGGCCTTGCAGCGAGGCCTTTTCAAAGTAGCTCAGGGCCTGATTGAGATCGCGCGGGGTATTTTTACCTTCGTAGTAGAACTCGCCCAACTCGTATTGCGCTTGCGCATCCCCTTCGTCAGCCGCCTTCTGGCAGACCGCCAGGGCCTCGGACAGATCCTGTGACTGAGTATTGAGGGTGCAGCGACCCATCGCTGGGATCAACAACGAGTTGCCGCCTGCTTGTGCGTGCGCGAGCAGGGGCTGAAGGAGCAACAGGCAGCCCAGTGCAAGGGCGCGGCCGGTGCGGTTCATGGGAATCGACTTACCTCTGAAGGGCGCGCGGACCCATCGAGGGATCCAATAAGCGCGCATTATGAAATAAGCAGGGCCAACCTTACAAAGTCTTTACTCGTTTTTCTGCTGCGCGGGCGCGATATCCGCCGCTTTCGGGGCTGTTTCGGGAGTTGGGGCGGGAATGCGGCATAAAACCGGCGCCACGAAGTACTGGCGCCGGTTTGGCAGGGAAGGTTACTTCAGGGCGGCGAAAGCGCGTTCGGCCGCGTCCAGGGTCAGCTTCAGCTCGGCGTCGCCGTGGGCGATCGAGGTGAAGCCGGCTTCGAAGGCGCTCGGGGCCAGGTAGACACCGCCTTCGAGCATCAGGTGGAAGAAGCGTTTGAACAGGTTGGCATCGCTGGCCATCACGTCGTCGAAGGTGACGATATCGTCGGCGCCGCTGAAGTACAGGCCGAACATGCCGCCCGCCTGGGTGGTCACGAACGGGATGCCGGCGGCGTCAGCGCGTTGCTGCAGGCCGTCGAGCAGGCGGCTGGTGTAGTCGCTCAGCTCGGCATGGAAGCCCGGGCGGCTGATCAGGCGCAGGGTGGTCAGGCCCGCGGCCATGGCCAGCGGGTTACCCGACAGGGTGCCGGCCTGGTAGACCGGGCCCAGCGGCGCGATGTGTTCCATGATCTGGCGTTTGCCGCCGAAGCAGCCCACCGGCATGCCGCCGCCGATGATCTTGCCGAAGGTGGACAGGTCCGGGGTAACGCCGTAGTGCGCCTGGGCGCCGCCGAGGGCGACGCGGAAACCGGTCATCACTTCATCGAAGATCAGCACCACGCCGTGCTTGTCGCACAGGCTGCGCAGGCCTTCGAGGAAGCCCGGCGCCGGTGGCACGCAGTTCATGTTGCCGGCCACTGGCTCGACGATGATGCAGGCCACTTCCTGGCCGACTTCGGCGAGCATCTTCTCGACCGCGTCGATGTCGTTGAACGGCAGGGTCAGGGTGTGTTTGGCGAAGGCCGCCGGTACGCCGGCCGAGCTTGGCACGCCCTGGGTCAGTGCGCCGGAGCCGGCCTTGACCAGCAGGCTGTCGGAGTGGCCGTGGTAGCAGCCTTCGAACTTGATGATGCTGTCGCGGCCGGTGAAACCACGGGCCAGGCGGATCGCGCTCATGGTCGCTTCGGTGCCGGAGCTGACCATGCGCACCATTTCCATGGACGGCACGATGGAGCAGACCAGGTCGGCCATTTCGGTTTCCATGGCGGTCGGGGCGCCGTAGGACAGGCCGTGTTCCAGCTGTTTGCGCACCGCGTCCAGCACGTCCGGATGGCTGTGGCCGAGGATCATCGGCCCCCAGGAACCCACGTAGTCCACATAGCGCTTGTCGTCTTCGTCGGTGACGTAGGCACCTTCGGCGTGCTTGAAGAACAGCGGCGTGCCGCCCACGCTCTTGAACGCGCGTACGGGCGAGTTCACGCCACCGGGGATGTGTTTCTGGGCATTGGCAAACAGGGTTTCGGAACGAGACATGATCGGGCTCTCGGAAGTCAGCAGTTAGAAGAGGGCATTAAAGGCGCGGGCGCGGCGGGTCACTTCCTGGGCGCTGTCGGCGCCGAACAGGCCGTGGACCACGGCCAGCAGGTCGACGCCATGGGCGACCAGCGGCGCGGCGTTCTCCAGGGTGATGCCGCCGATCGCGCAGATCGGCAGGTGCAGCCTGGCGCGGGCCTGGTCCAGCAGTTCCAGGTTGGCCATCGGTGCGCCGGGCTTGGTGTTGGAATTGAAGAAGCGACCGAAGGCGACATAGCTGGCGCCTTCGTTGGCGGCTTGTTCGGCCAGCTCCAGTTGGGCGTGGCAGGTCGAGCCGATGATCGCCTGGCGGCCGAGCAGGGCGCGGGCTGGAGTCAGCGGACCGTCGGTCTGGCCCAAGTGCACGCCGACGCCGATACGCGCGGCCAATTCGGCATCGTCGTTGATGATCAGTTGGGTCTTGTAGCGCTCGCACAAGTTGTGCAGGGCTTCGGCTTCGCGCAGGCGGCGGGCCTCGTCGCTGCTTTTGTCGCGGTATTGCAGGAGGGTCACGCCACCGTCGAGCGCCGCCTCCACGTACTGCAGGAACTTGCCGGCCAACAGTTGGCTGTCGGTAATGGCATACAGACCACGTAGTTTCATCGAGCGAGCCTCATGGCTTACGAGCAGAAGTCCAGCGGCAGGCGGCGCGGTACGAACTGGCCTTGACCCAGTTGCTCGGCGTCGCGCAGGGTGCGCCAGGTGTAATCGAGGGCCGACTTCACGGCGCTGGCCAGGCTTTCGCCCTGGGCCAGGCGTCCGGCCAGGGCGCTGGCCAGGGTGCAGCCGGAACCGTGATAGCTGCCCGGCAGCCGCTGGCAGGTGTAGGTGTGACGGCTGCCGTCGCGGCTGTACAGGCGATTATGCACTTCGTGCTCGTCGCCATGGCCGCCGGTGATCAGCAGGTGTTTGACGAACGGCAGGAGTTTTTCCGCGCACTGGTCCGCGCTGCCTTCGGGCAATTCGGCGAGGATTCGTGCTTCAGGAAGGTTCGGGGTGGCGATGGTCGCCAGTGGCAGCAGGCGTTCACGCATGGCGTAACCGACCTCGTCCTTGCCCAGGCGTCCACCGCCGCCGGCGCGCAATACCGGGTCGCAGACCATCGGCAGGTGCGGATGGGCCTGCAACAGCTCGACCACGGTGTCGACCATTTCCAGCGAGCCGAGCATGCCCAGCTTGACCGCGGCGACCCTGGAGTCGTTGAGCACGGCGTTGGCCTGGGCCAGCACCCACTCGCGATCCAGCACACGGAAGTCGCTGACGTTGACCGTATCCTGCACGGTCAGCGCGGTCACAGCGGGAGCTGCATGGCAACCCTGGGCGAGCAGGGCTTCGATATCTGCCTGCAGGCCGGCGCCACCACTGGGGTCGTGGCCGGAGAGACAGAGGACAACGGGGCGAGAGCTGTAGATATTCATGGTGCGCGAGCTTACCACCAAACGTCTTTTTTGCACGGCTCCTCGCGTGTCGGTCGGGGCTGGATTTTCCACCTTGCCGACAAGTTGACCGAGGCAACAGCTCTAGATCAATGGATAGCGCTGAAACGCCCGTTCTAGAGCCTTTAAACTAAAACTTTTCGTGGTGTTCTTTGGCCACCAACGGCTATGCTAGAGTGGATCCAAACCAATAACAGGTCATGCCGGTCTTACGTCTACTCAAAGGGAAATGGGGGGCTTCCTGACACCACCGGACAGGCCACGCTGGGGCTTTATGCGCTATTTGCTGATGTTGCTGTTGAGCTTGCCGATGCTGGCTGGCGCGGTCGAGTTCGACGAGTTCACCCAGAGCCTGCCCTTGGGTCGGGTGATGCAGGTGTTTGAAGACGCGAGTGGTCAGGCAACGATCGCGGATGTCAGTTCACCGGCCATGGCCGGCAGTTTCAAAGCCCATGACAAGCCCACCCTCAACGCCGGTTACTCCCGCTCGGCCTTCTGGCTGAAAATCGACCTCAGCTACCGTCCCGCCAACCCTTCCATACGACACACCTGGCTGCTGGAACTGGCCTATCCGCCTCTCGATCATCTGGAGCTGTATCTGCCCGATGAGGCCGGTGGCTACCGTCTGGCCCAGCGCACCGGCGATGCCTTGCCGTTCGACAGCCGGCAAATCCGCCAGAACAATTACCTGTTCGACCTGAGCTTTGCGCCCTACGAGCAAAAGACCCTGTTCCTGCGCCTGCAGAGCCAGGGCTCGGTCCAGGCGCCGGTGACGCTCTGGTCCAGCACGGCGTACCTGGAAGCACAGCCGGTGCGCCTGTATGTGCTCGGCCTGATCTACGGCGTGCTGCTGGGGATGCTGGTCTACAACCTGTTCATTTACCTGAGCGTGCGCGACACCAGTTACCTCTATTACATCCTCTACATCGCCTCGTTCGGTCTGTACCAGGTGTCGGTGAACGGCGCCGCGGTGGAGTACTTCTGGCCGGACAACCCGTGGTGGGCCAACGCGGCGACCCCATTTTTCATTGGCGCGGCGGCCTTGTTCGGCAGCCAGTTCGCCCGCAGTTTCCTGCAGACCGCCCGTCACAGCCGCTGGGTCGACCGCCTGCTGCTGGTGCTGATCCTGTGCAGCGCCGTGGTGGTGGCCCTGTCGCTGATGACCAGCTACGCCCTGGCGTTGCGCCTGGCCACGGCCCTGGCGCTGATCTTCACCGTGGTGATCTTCGTCTCCGGCATCGTCGCCTGGTGCCGCGGCATGCGGGTGGCGCGCTACTTCATCATCGCCTGGTCGGCGTTCCTGGTGGGCGGGATCATCAATACCCTGATGGTGCTGGGTTATCTGCCGAATATGTTCCTGACCATGTATTCCAGCCAGATCGGTTCTGCCATCGAAGTGGCGCTGTTATCGCTAGCCCTGGCCGACCGTATCAACTCGATGCGCGAGCAGCAGGCCCAGACCCTGTTCGATGCCGGGCAGAAGCTCGAAGTGCTCAACCAGCAACTGGCCCACAGCAACCGGCTCAAGGATGAGTTCCTCGCCACCCTGACCCACGAACTGCGCACGCCGATGAATGGTGTGATCGGTTCCCTGGAGCTGATGCAGACCCTCGATCTCGATCCGGAACTGGAGCAATACCAGCAGACCGCCGCCGGTTCGGCCCGGGACATGATGCGCATGGTCAACGGCATCCTGACCCTGACCGAGCTGCAGGCCGGCAAGCTCAGCGCCCAACGCGAGACCTTCAGCCTGCGTTCGCTGCTCGATGCCTTGCTGGGCCAGTTTTCCGCCAATGCCTCGGCCAAGGGGCTGGGCTTCGATGTCGACCTGGCCGCCGGGCTGCCCGATCGGCTGTTGGGCGATCGCGGCAAGTTGAGCCAGTGCCTGGAGTGCCTGCTGGACAATGCCATCAAGTTCACCCGGGTGGGCGGCCTGGTCCTGCGAGTGACCGGCAAGCCGGCGGCGCCGGGACGGATGGCGATGACCTTCGCGGTGATCGACACCGGCATCGGTTTCGTCAATCTCGATGAGGCTTCGCTGTATCAGCGTTTCTTCCAGCTCGATGGTTCGATGACCCGTGAATACGGCGGGCTGGGCGTGGGGCTGGCGATCTGTCGGCAGCTGGTGGATCTGCTGGGCGGCCACCTGACCCACGAATCGGAGCCGGGGCGTGGCAGCTGTTTCCGCCTGGAGGTGACCTTCGATCTGGGCGGCGAGCAGCCGATGGCGGGCCAGTCGGCCTTGCGGGTCCGCCCCGCCCGACGCATGCCGCAGGATTGCAGCGTGCTGCTGGTGGACGACAACAGCATCAATCAATTGGTGATCCGCGGCATGCTGCTCAAGCTGGGCTATCAGGTGCGCACGGCGGAGAACGCTCGCGGGGCGCTGGCGTTGTTGCGCCGAGAGTCGGTGGACGCGGTGTTGCTCGATTGCCAGATCGAGCAGGCCGAGGCGCTCAAGCTGTGCGACCAGATGCATGGCATGCCGGGTTGCGCCGGGTTGCCGGTGCTGTTGGTGTCGGCTTCGGTGCATGGTCTGGAGGCTGAGCGCTGCCTGCTCGATTACCTCTCCTGGCCGGTGAAATTCGAAGAGTTGCAAAGCCTTCTGGCGCGTCGCGTGCTGGCTCAGGAGCAGGGCGAAAGCGCCGGCATTTAGGCGGGTATGCCACTTTGTTCGTCGGGGAGGGGGTGCTTAACTGAGGTTCTGGCACACCCCTCAAGGAGCCCCGAGATGAACCTGCACCAGTTCGCCGAGACCCACGAAGTCACCAACCAGCCACCTTCCCTGGACGGTACCAACCTCTATCGAATCGATCTGCCGTTGCAGGAGTGGGCACGGCGTTTCGGCGCCGGCTGGGCCGAATCGCGGATCGACGCCTATGGTGCCCTGGCCGGTGGGCCGCTGATGGAGGCGGGGTTCCTGGCCAACCAGAACAAGCCAGTGTTCACCAGCCATGACCGTTACGGTCATCGCCTCGACCTGGTGGAGTTTCACCCGGCCTATCACGAGCTGATGCGTACCGCTATCGAGCACGGCCTGACGTCCTTGCCCTGGGTTCATCCGCAGGCCGGGGCGCATGTGGCCCGCGCCGCCATGTCCTATCTGCACAGCCAGGCCGAAGCCGGCAGCGGTTGTCCGCTGACCATGACCTTCGCCTGTGTGCCGGCGCTGAAACTGCAGCCGGACCTCGCCGAGCAATGGCTGCCGAAAGTGCTCGCCACCGAATATGACCCGCGCAATGTCGGCATGGCCCACAAGGCCGGCGTCACCATTGGCATGGCGATGACCGAGAAACAGGGCGGTACCGATGTGCGCGCCAACACCACCAAGGCATATCCGGTGGGCGCTACGGGGCCGGGGCAGGCCTATGAGCTGGTGGGCCACAAATGGTTCTGTTCGGCGCCGATGTGCGACGCCTTCCTGACCCTGGCCCAGACCGAAAAAGGCCTGACCTGCTTCCTGTTGCCTCGCCATCGTCCGGACGACAGCCGCAACCAGTTCTATATCCAGCGCCTGAAAAACAAGCTCGGCAACTGCTCCAATGCTTCCAGCGAAGTGGAGTTCCGCGGGGCCCTGGCGTGGATGATCGGTGAAGAAGGACGCGGTGTGCCGACCATCATCGAGATGGTGGCCATGACCCGCTTCGATTGCATGGTCGGTTCCAGCTCGCTGATGCGCCAGGCGCTGACCCAGGCCAGCCATCACTGTGCCCATCGGCTGGTGGGCGGTCGGGTGCTCAGCGAGCAGCCCTTGATGCAGAACGTACTGGCCGACCTGGCGCTGGAAAGCGAGGCGGCGCTGGCCTTGAGCCTGCGTATGGGCCGTGCGCTGGACAACCTGGATGACCCACAGGAAGCAATGTTCTCGCGACTGGTGACGGCGGTGGGCAAGTACTGGATCTGCAAGCGGGCCCCGGCAATGATCAACGAAGCCGCCGAGTGCATGGGCGGCGCCGGTTATGTCGAGGAGAGCATCCTGCCGCGGCTGTATCGCGAAGCACCGGTCAACTCGACCTGGGAAGGCTCCGGCAACGTGCAGTGCCTGGACGTGCTGCGCGCCTTGTCCAAGGAGCCGGGCGTGCTCGATGCCTTGTTCGCCGAGCTGGGCGACGGCCATGGCGACAGGCGTCTGGCGGCGCATATCGCCAACCTGAAAGGTGCCTTCCAGGACACCGACGACATTCAGTACCGCGCCCGCCAGTTGACCGAGGACATCGCCCTGGGCCTGCAGGCCAAGCTGTTGCTGGAAGCCGGCAACGCAGCGGTCAGCGATGCCTTTATCGCCAGTCGCCTGGGTTCGGCGGGACGGGTCTACGGTACCTTGCCGCGGGGCCTGGATGTCGAGGCGATAGTCGCGCGCTCGACCCCGACGGGCTTCTGATCAATCTTTAGACGAGCGGGTGCGCCCGGTTCTTGTTCGCGGTGAGGATCGCGAGCAAGAACCTGACGGCCCGGGCCATTCCACTGTTCCCGTGAGACGGCGTTGCAGGCAAGATGAAGGCCTGCAAGATCAGAACACAGGATGCTTACCGTGACCGAAGCTTTTATTGTCGTTCAAACCGCCGAGCAAGCCGTGGACCGGCTTGCCGCTTTGCATGAGCGGGCCACCACGTCGCTGAGCCAGGCGCTCAAGCGTTACCTCAAGGATCGTGTCGAACCGGACGCCGAACAGCGCGCCCTGTTTCGTTACCCGGAATTGCGCCTGACCTATCACTGCCAGGGCGAAGTCCCGCAGACCACCCGGGCCTACGCCAAGGTCCAGTTGCCGGGCACCTACAGCGTCACGGTCACCCATCCTTCCGCCTTCCGCAAGTACCTGCTGGAACAGCTGATACCACTGATGCACGACTTCACCGTGACCGTGGAAGTGGGTGTCAGCGAGCAGAACATCCCGTATCCGTACGTGGTCGAGCAGGGCGATGAACTGGCCGGTTCCGGCGTCACCGCCGCGGTGCTGGCGCGGGTATTCCCCAGCACCGACCTGTCCGCCGCCACCGATGGCATCGCCGACGGATTGTACGATTGGGAAAACACCCATCCGCTGCCCCTGGCGCTGTTCGATGCCGCGCGGGTGGATTTCTCCCTGCGTCGCCTGGTGCACTACACCGGTAGCGACTGGCGCCATGTTCAGCCATGGATCCTGCTGACCAACTACCACCGCTATGTCGACCAGTTCATCACCCACGGTCTTGAGCAGCTGCGCAGCGATCCGCGGTTCGTGCGCATGGTCCTGCCGGGCAATGTGATCATCGAGAAGGGCATGGACCACGGCGAAGCCTCGTCGATCGCCGCCGGGGTGGTCTGGCACCGCTACCAGATGCCGGCTTATCACCTGCAGGCCAGCGACGGCCACGGGGTGACCCTGGTGAACATCGGCGTCGGCCCGTCCAACGCCAAGAACATCACCGACCACCTGGCAGTATTGCGTCCGCACTGCTGGCTGATGATCGGCCACTGCGGTGGCCTGCGGCAGTCGCAGACCATCGGCGACTACGTGCTGGCCCACGCCTACATGCGTCGCGACGGTATTCTCGATCGTGTGGTGCCGCCGAACATTCCGATTCCGGCCCTGGCCGAAGTGCAGTTGGCCTTGCAGCAGGCCGCCGCCAACGTCACCGGCGAGAAGGGCGACGACCTGAAAAAACGCCTGCGCACCGGCACCGTGCTGACCTACGACGACCGTAACTGGGAGTTGCGCTGGGCCCAGGAGCGTCCGCTGATCAACCTGTCCCGCGCCGTGGCGGTGGACATGGAAAGCGGCACCATCGCCGCCCAGGGTTATCGCCTGCGGGTGCCGTACGGCACTTTGCTCTGCGTCTCGGACAAGCCGTTGCACAGCGAAATCAAGCTGCCGGGTTCGGCCAACGCCTTTTATGAGCGCGCGGTCAGTCAGCACCTGAAGATCGGTATCGCCGCGGTGGACCTGCTGCGTACCGAGCTCAACTCGCTGCACTCGCGCAAGCTGCGCAGCTTCGACGAGCCGCCGTTCCGCTGATCGCGGGATGGTCATTTAACGGTCAGGCCACTAGCATGGTCGGCCCTGACCGTTAGATGTTCTTTTCGCCATGTCTCGTCCTCCTCGTCCCGCTTCCCGCCGCCCCGGCGTGAAGAGCCCTTCGTCTTCTTCCGCGCCGCGCCGAGTTGCCAAAGCGCCACCGGCCGAGCCGAAGCTGATCCTGTTCAACAAACCCTTCGATGTGCTGACCCAGTTCAGCGACGGCGAAGGGCGGGCGACCCTCAAGGACTTCATCGCGATACCCGGCATCTACCCGGCCGGCCGCCTGGACCGCGACAGCGAAGGCTTGCTGCTGCTGACCAACGACGGCCAGTTGCAGGCGCGCATTGCCGATCCCAAGCACAAGCTGGCCAAGACCTATTGGGTGCAGGTGGAAGGGGAGCCCACGGCCGAGCAACTGCAGCGTCTGCGTGATGGCGTGGAATTGAATGACGGCATGACCCTGCCGGCCGAAGCCCGGCAGTTGGAAGAGCCGCAGCTGTGGCCGCGCAACCCGCCGGTGCGCTTTCGCAAGAGCGTGCCCACCAGTTGGCTGGAGTTGGTCATTCGTGAGGGGCGCAATCGCCAGGTGCGGCGCATGACCGCTGCCGTGGGTTTGCCGACATTACGTTTGGTGCGGGTCAGGATCGGCGACTGGACGATCGAAGGGCTCGACCAGGGCCAGTGGAAGGAGGTTCCGGCGCGCTTATAGGGCGCCGGACTCGATCAGGCCGATCACCACGCTCTTGATGATGAACGCGGCCACGCCCAGGCCCAGGACGAAGAACAGAATGAACGAACCGAAACGTCCGGCCTTGGACTTCTTCGCCAGATCCCAGACGATGAAGGCCATGAAAATGATCAGGATGGTCACCAGACCGGTCATCATCCACTCTTCGAATACTGCAGGATCCATCGAACATCTCCAGCGCAGGCAAGGCTAAAAGGCGGGGCGAGTATACGCCAAGGGGCCGCGGCCGGGCATTGATCCGGGTGCGCTTCGTCGTCACACCGTTGGGGGCTTTTGTAGGAGCGAAGCTTGCTCGCGATAGCGATCTCTGGGTTCAGGTGATGTGTAGCCAGGAGCATTTATCGCGAGCAAGAACTGGGCGTCCCCCTTGCTCCTACAGGATGACGGCAGGTCAGTTGCGCAGGTGAGTCAGCGGCAGTTCGGTGCTGTTGAGTACCTGGTTGAGCACGAAGCTGGAGCGCACGCTGGTCACGCCTTCGATGCGGGTCAGATGGCCCAGCAGCAGTTTCTGGTAGTGATCCATGTCCGGCACCACCACCTTGAGCTGGTAGTCGGCGTCCATCCCGGTCACCAGGCTGCATTCGAGGACCTGCGGCAGGCTGCGGATCGCCGCCTCGAAGTTCTCGAAACGCTCGGGGGTGTGGCGGTCCATGCCGATCAGCACGTAGGCGGTGAGGCTCAGGCCGAGCATCTTGCGGTCCAGCAGGGCGACCTGGCGGGAAATGTAGCCATCGTCTTCCAGTTGCTTGACCCGACGCGAGCACGGCGAAGGCGACAGGCCGATACGTTCGGCCAGTTCCTGATTGGAGATGCGGGCGTCGCGCTGCAATTCCGCCAAAATGCTGAGGTCGTATCGGTCGAGTTTGCTCATGGATCAGGCCTTTGTAATAACTATTGCGCGATATTATCTATCTTGAGTTAAAAATTGCGCAAGTCATGTTTGTCAGAGCAATCTTCGCAATCCTCTGCCGGCGCCCCAGGCCTATTCTTATCACCAGAATCACTGCCCGGACATAGAGTCCACTGCGGCCCGCCGAATCAGGCCTGCCGCGGCCGCCAATCCCACAGGGTTGAGCCGGCCCCCGGGCTACACACTGTCCAGAAGACGGCGTGAGGTGAGCCGGCGTCATAAGCGTCGAGCACGGACGAAATTCTCAAAGGGGGGCCGACGGGTCCCCCTTTTTTATTGCCTGCGCGCCAGGAAATATCCCCCGGGCCCTCAATAAATAAGTTTTGTGACTGATAACCTGTGGCAGAACCGGCCTGGGCTTTTCCAGTCTTAACTACAGGCCCCTATCCGTTGTGAGGAATAGCATGAAATCGCGCATCTGGCGTTTGGCAGGCGTTGGTTTGCTGTGTGTGGGCGTCAGTGCGCAGGGGCTCGCCGATGACCGCAATGACGGCCGTGGCTGGTCCAATGGCGGCCAGCGCGGCAACGACGGGTATCCGGGCAATAGCCAGGGGCGAGGCGAAAGCCATCAGCCGCGGCCGCAGACTGAAATCATTCGCGGCGACAACAGCCAGCAGTTCGAGCGCAACGTCGAGAACGGGCGCTGGCAGAACCACGGGCCGAATGATGAAGGGCGGGGACGACAGGCGCAGCCGTCCGCCAACCTGCCGATCCAGGGCCGCCCCGATACCGTCCGCCAGACCCAGGAGCCGCGCCAGGGTTATTACCGGGACATCCCGCGCCGTAACGACTACAACCAGCATTGGCAGGCCGGCGGGCCGGGCTCGCGTCCCTACGACTATCGCTGGCCGGGCCGTCCGGACGGCCGTGGCGACGGCTGGGGGGCTGGCCAGCAATATCGGCCGGGTTATGTGATCGATCGCTTCCCGGACCGGCATTACCGCGTACCGTATCGCGGCCAGGACTATTTCTTCTCCGGTGGTTACTGGTATCGCCCGCAAGGCCCACGGTATGTGGTAGTGCGCCCACCCTACGGGATCCGTGTGGCCTATCTGCCGGACTACGCGCGGGAAGTGTGGATCGGCAGCGCGCTGTTCTTCCTGGCCGCGGGCGCCTACTACAGCTACGAGGCCAGTACCCAGCAGTACGTGGTGGTCGAGCCGCCGGTGGCCAGCCCGCCGCCGCAGGCCGGCAGTGACTACAACGTGCTGGCCTATCCGGTCAGAGGGCAGAGCCCGCAGGAGATCAATCAGGATCGCTACGACTGTTATCGCTGGGCGGTGCAGCAGAGCGGCTTCGACCCGGCGGCGATGACCTATCCACCGGCGCCGCAGGTGGTCCAGACCTACCGCCAGGCCCAGGGCGGTTGCCTGAGCTCGCGCGGCTATCAGGTGACTTACTGAGCCCGGGCGGCCTGCACCACTTCCTGCGGGTCGGCGTGCACCAGCACCTCGGCCCGCGGATAGGCTGCATGAATCGCCTCGGCGGCCTGATCGCTGATGCCGTGGGCCACCGACAGGGTCAGCTCCCCGGGTAATTCCAGGTGCAGCTGTACGAACCAGTGGCTGCCGGAAATCCGCGTGCGCAGGTCATGGGCGCCGAGCACCCCAGGCACGCTACACGCCAGTTCCAGCATATGCTGGCTGACTTCCGGCGGCAGTTCCTCGTCCATCAGCACCGCCACGCTTTCGCGGGCGATGTGGATTGCGCTCCACAGGATATAGACGGCAATCGCCAGGCCGAACCAGGCGTCCAGTTGCTGCCAGCCGAAACTGGCCAGCACCAGCGCCAGCAAGATGCTGCCGTTGAGCAGCAGGTCGGAGCGATAGTGCAGCGAATCGGCACGCACCGCCGTGGAGCCGGTTTCGCGGATCACCCGGGACTGCAGCATCAGCAGCGCCATGGTCAGCGCCAGGGACAGTAGCATCACCCCGATACCGACCCAGGGCGCGCCCAGCGGTTCGGGGTTCTGCAAGCGCTCGACGGCCTGTACCCCGATCAGCACCGCGCTCACCGCGATGAACAGCGCCTGGGCCATGCCCGACAAGGACTCGGCCTTGCCATGGCCGTAGCGGTGATCGGCGTCGGCCGGGCGCAGGGCGTAATGCACGGCCAACAGGTTGAGGAACGACGCGGCGCCATCGAGCAGCGAGTCGGTGAGGCCCGCCAGCAGGCTGACCGAACCGCTCAGCCACCAGGCGATGGCCTTGGCCACGATCAGGATACTGGCCACCGCCAGCGAAGCGCGGGTGGCCAGGCGCAACAGGCGCGCGTGTTCCGGGTTACTGCTCATACAAGGCTTGTTCCTTCAAGAAACGCGAGTGTCAGGCTGCTGGTTGCAGACCGTACAGGGCCAGTTGCTGCGCGCTGCCCTTGTGCTGGATCAGGCGTGGATCGTCCAGCGGGAAGCTGCGGCCCAGCTCGCTTTCGAGGATAGCCTGCAACTTGTGGTTATCGACCTGGCCGTCGGCGCCTATGGCTTGCTGCAGCTTGTGCGGGTCGATCTGCGCGGTCTTGCCCGGTTCCAGGTAGATGGCGCCGGTGGCGAAGTCGACGCCAAAGGCGATCAGCCCCGGGATCACATAAAACAGCAGGCCCACGGCGTCGAGCACGGCTACCAGCGGGTCGATCTTGCCGTCGATCTGGCCGCGCCGGTCGGGGAAGAAGATCGAGCCGCAGGCGGTGAGCTGAGTCAGCAGGGTGGCAACCAGCACGCCACCGATGATGCGGAAAGGAATACGCATGTAAATCTCCTGAACAGACACGAAAGAGCAAGGCTGAAGCGTTGCCGGTATGAATTCAGACCGTGATTAACGCCAGGCAGTTCGCCGTTATACTCGCGCCTCTGTTTGGGAGCCAGTATGAATTCTTTGCCAATTGATGAAGTTTTACCCGCCCTGCGTGAAGCCCTGGCGACACGTCACGAGGCCGTGCTCGAAGCACCGCCCGGCGCCGGTAAGACCACCCGTGTGCCTTTGGCCCTGTTGAACGAACCCTGGCTGGCCGGACAACGCATTCTCATGCTCGAACCGCGGCGCCTGGCGGCGCGGGCGGCGGCCGAGCGGCTGGCCAGCGAGCTGGGGGAAAAGGTCGGCGAAACCGTGGGCTACCGCATTCGCCTCGACAGCAAGGTCGGCCCGAATACCCGCATCGAGGTGGTCACCGAGGGCATCCTGACCCGTCGCCTGCAGGATGATCCGGCGCTGGAAGGCGTCGGCCTGCTGATCTTCGACGAATTCCACGAGCGCAGCCTCGACGCCGACCTGGCCCTGGCCTTGAGCCTCAATGGCCGCGATCTGTTCCGCGACGAGCAGCCGCTGAAAATCCTCCTGATGTCGGCGACCCTGGAAGGCGAGCGCCTGGCCGGGCTGCTGGACGACGCGCCGATCCTGCGCAGCGAAGGCCGCATGTTCCCGGTCGATGTGCGCTGGGGGCGGCCTTTCCAACCGGGCGAGTTCATCGAGCCGCGGCTGGTGCAGACCATTGTTGAAGCGCTGAACGATGAAAGCGGTAGCGTCCTGGTGTTCCTGCCGGGGCAGGCCGAGATCCGCCGGGTGCATCAACAGCTGGCCGATGCCGTGGGCGAGCGCTCGGAGATCCTGCTCTGTCCGCTGCACGGTGAGCTGGACCTGGCGGCGCAGCGCGCGGCCATCGAACCGGCTCCGCCTGGCCAGCGCAAAGTGGTGCTGGCGACCAACATCGCCGAGACCAGCCTGACCATCGACGGCGTGCGCGTGGTGGTCGATGCCGGGCTGGCGCGGGTGCCGCGTTTCGACCCGGGCAGCGGCATGACCCGCCTCGACACCCAGCGTATTTCCCGGGCCAGCGCCACCCAGCGCGCCGGTCGGGCCGGGCGCCTGGAGCCGGGCGTGTGTTATCGCCTGTGGTCCCAGGACCAACACGAACAGCTGGCGGCCTATGGCAGTGCGGAAATCCTCCAGGCGGACCTGGCGGGCCTGGCCCTGCAGCTGGCGCGCTGGGGTGTGACGCCAGCGCAACTGGTATGGCTGGATGTGCCGCCCGGCGCGGCCTATGCCCAGGCCCAGGACCTGCTCGAACGCCTCGGCGCGCTGACGGCCAAAGCCGGCGAGGACTGGAAGCTGACCCCCCACGGCCAGGCGATGGCCGAGTTGCCGGCCCATCCGCGCATTGCCCATCTGTTGTTGCGCGGCCAGGCCCTGGGGCTGGCGAACATGGCCTGCGACGTCGCCGCCTTGCTCGGCGAGCGCGACATCCTGCGCGGCGGCGGTGCCGACCTGCATAGCCGCCTGGTGCTGCTGTCCGGCGAGGAGCGCGCGGCCCGTGGCGCCCAGGGCGGGGTGCAGCGGGCTCGGCAGCTGGCCCGGCAGTACCGCGGTTATCTGCGTGGGCAGCCGAGCCAGGCGGTGGCGGACCCGGACCATCCGCGCTGGCTGGGCGCCTTGCTGGCGCTGGCCTATCCGGATCGGGTCGCCCAGCAACGCCGTCCCGGCGGTGCCGAGTACCGGCTGGCCAACGGCCGCGCGGCGCTGTTCAGCGAGACCGACAGCCTGATGAAGCAGCCCTGGCTGGTGATCGCCGACCTGGGCAGTCGCCAGGGGCAGCGGGAAGAGCGTATCTACCTGGCGGCGGATTTCGATCCGGCGCTGTTCGACTCGGTCCTGGCCGAGCAGGTGCGCAGCGTCGACCAGCTTGATTGGGACGAGCGCGAAGGGGTGTTGCGTGCCGAGCGGCAGCGCAAGGTCGGCGAACTGGTGCTCAGCCGCGAGCCGTTGACCGGGTTGGACGAGGCGGCGCGGTGCCAGGCCCTGGTCAATCTGGTGCGGCGCAAGGGCCTGGAACTGTTGCCCTGGACCCCGGAGTTGCGCCAGTGGCAGGCCCGGGTGGCCTTGTTGCGCCAGCTCGATCTAGAGGCCAAGGGCGAGAGTGAGTGGCCGGATGTCAGTGACGCGGCCCTGCTCAAGAGCCTGGAGAGCTGGCTGCTGCCGTACCTGGGCAAGGTTTCGCGTCTCAGCCACTTCGCCAACCTGGAGCTGGCCGGCATCGTCCACAACCTGCTGCCATGGCCATTGCCGCAACGCCTGGACGAGCTGGCGCCGCATCACCTGAGGGTGCCGTCCGGCTCGTCGATCCGCCTCGATTACAGCGAGCAGCCACCGATTCTCGCGGTGCGCCTGCAGGAGTTGTTCGGCCTGGCGGAAACGCCACGGATCGCCGGTGGCCGACAGGTGGTCAAGCTGCACCTGCTGTCCCCGGCACGGCGGCCGGTGCAGGTCACCCAGGACCTGGCGAACTTCTGGCGCAGCACCTACGCCGAGGTGAAGAAGGACCTCAAGGGCCGCTACCCAAAACACTACTGGCCGGATGACCCGCTGGTGGCCGAGGCCACGGCCCGCGCCAAACCCCGCAAATAACCCACCCTGTAGCCGCTGCCGCAGGCTGCGATAAGGCCGAAGGCCTTCAGCGGTCTCAAGATCCTGCGCCCGGGTTGTCGGAATGCCGCCCAGGTCGATCGCAGCCTGCGGCAGCGGCTACAGCGCGGCAGGCAGCAGGAAGCGGGCGATCAGCGGCAGGTGGTCGGAGATGCGCAGGGTGTCGTCCTGTCGTACCTGGGCCTCGACCCGTTTGAGCCGCGGGCTGTGGAACAGGTAGTCGACTGTGCGATCCGGGCCACTCAGGGCCGGATCGTTGGGGTAGTGGGTCAGCCACAGGGCGCGGTCGATGCCGCTGGCTTCGTTGTTGGTGGGGATCATCGGGTACTTGTCCCAGAGGCTGTGCAACGCGCTGTCGGCGGAGTAGGGCGTGCGTTGCTCGGGGGCGAGCCGCTGGTACTGGCCCAGGGGCAGCAGGTTGAAGTCGCCGCCGATCAGCCAGGGCGTGCCGCGGGCTTCGAAGCGGTCGAGGATCCTGGTTACCGCATTTACCTGGGCTTGCAGGGTGTCGTCGGGTTTGGTCGCGCGATCCAGATGGGTGTTGAGCACCGCCAGCTGCCCGCCGTCGCTCAAGGGCAGGTAGCTCACCAGCACGGCGTTTTTCGGCTGGAACTGGCGGCTGAGGAGATTGGCCTCGGGCACCGGCAATTGTAGGCGTTCGGCGTGTTCGATGCGGTAGCGGCTCAAGGTCGCCAGTTGCCGGCCGACGCTGCCGAAGATGTGCGGGGAGGGTACGAAATCGGCCTTCCAGTCGAAGGCCTGGGTGCTGCAGGGATACAGGTCGGTCAGGCGCTCCTGCAGCAGCTTGAGCTGGTCCTGGTAGTCGCTGGCCTTGGCGCCGTTATCCAGTTCCTGCAGCAGCACGATGTCCGGCTGCTCGTCGCGAATCACTCGCGCCACTTCATCCAGGCTGAAAGCCATGTCTTCCAGGGTCGGGCGCTCGTCCGGCCCCTGGGCCTGGTCGTTCCAGAACACGTAGCGCTTGCCCGCCAGGTACTGCAGGTTCCAGGTCATCACCTTCAGTGCCTGGCCCGGCACCAGGCTGGGCACCTTGCCCGTGCAGGCGACCGGCAGCGGCTCCTTGGTGTCGGGGCGCCAGGTCAGGCTGTAGACCAGGGCTGACAACAGGCCTGCGCTGATCAGCAGGCCCAGGAGGATGAAGCGAAATGGACGGGGCATCGGCTCGGCTTATGGCGTTGCTGGATTGAGCCCGAGCATAACCGAGAGCGGGGCCGCGACCCAAGGGGTAGAGCGGCCGGACCTTGGCGTCACGCCTGTTCGGGCGAGTCGCCGATCAGCATGAACAGGCGGAACACCACCACGCTGGTGAACAACTGCAGGAAACTGTGGGCGCTTTCGATCAGCAGCGACAGCATCGGACCCGGATCGGGATACGCCGCCAGGCTGGCGCCCTTGAGCACCCACAGCGGGGCCATCACAGCCAGGATGCAGACCAGGATCCGCAGGAAGTGCCCGCGGGTCAGGCGGAAGCTTTCCTTGATCGCGGCCAGCGGTTGCAGGCCCTTGAGCACCAGCAGGTATTCGGCGAAGGCCAGGGTCACCATCAGCCACAGCCCGGGCAGGAAATACAGCGACAGGCCCAGCAGGATCAGCAGGGTGTTGATGGCGGTCAGCAGGGCAAAACGTGGCCACAGGCTGACGGTTGCGGCGAGCAGGTCGCGGGCCAATGGCGATTCGCCACGGCTGCGGGCATCGAGAAACAGGATCAGCACCCCCGTGTACAGCGGGTAGATCAGCAGGCCGACGACCACGCTGTAGCCGGGAAAGGCCTCGGGGCCCAGCGAGCTGTCGACTGCCTGCTGCAGCAGCGCTTCGAGGACCACCAGCGGCAGGCACAGCTGGACGATGCGCCCCAGGTTGCGCTGGCAGAAGTACAGGGAGTCGCGCAGAACGGTTAACGGATTCATCAGTGGTTATCGCAGATCACAAAAAGCGGTTGGACACTTTAACCGATGCGACCCCCGGGCGAGCAAACGTAAACCTTAGGTAAAGGCTATTGAAAGCTCGCTGGGCAGCCCCATTACTGGTTGCACCTTGTGCATGACAGGCAAGGCCCAGTTTTTTACCGGCAATCTAAAGAGGTCGCCATGAACAGCGAAGAGCAAACCCTGATCGATGGACTGTTTTCACGGTTGCAGCAAGCCGAGAAGGATTCAGCCCCGCGCGACGCCCAGGCCGAGGCGCGGATCAAGGAGCATCTGACCCGGCAGCCTGCCGCCGGGTATTTCATGACCCAGGCGATTCTGGTGCAAGAGGCGGCAATCAAGAGCCTCGACGAGCAGAACAAGCAACTCACCCAGCAGGTTCAGCAACTGCAGGCCGAACTGCAGCAGGCCAGGTCCCAGGCCGCGGCACCGGCGCCCAGCAGCGGTGGCGGGTTCCTTTCGAGCATCTTCGGCAGCGGCTCCCGCGATCCGCAGCCGGCGCCGACGCAAAGCGCTCCGGCCTCGTCCGGCGGTGGTTGGCGCGAACCGGCACGGCCGGCGTTCAACCCGCAGCCGCAGCAGAGCTTCGGCGCGCCGCAACAGGGCTATCCCCAGCAAAACTATGCCGCGCCACCCCAGCAGGCTCCGGCCGCGGCTGGCAGCAGCTTCCTCGGCGGTGCGCTGAAGACCGCCGCCGGCGTGGCGGGTGGCGTGATGCTGGCGCAAGGCATCAGCAGCCTGTTCCACGGCAACCAGCAGCCGCAGGAAATCGTCGAAGTGATCAAGGAAGAACCGGCACCCGCCAGCGACAACTCGGGTGGCTGGGGCAATGACGAGCAGCGCATGGCCAACAACGACTCCTGGGGTAACAACGACCAGGGTGGCTTCAGCGATGCCGACTACGGCAACGACGACAGTTCGTTCTTTTCCGACGACGATTCCTTCGTCTGATCCGCCATCGGTCCGGAACGCCGTCGCGTCCCGGGCCGATTATTCGCGGAACCTTCCTTCTGGCTGGCATACTGGGCGACTTTTCAGGGTTTGAGTCCCGGCCCAGTTCGCGCGCGTGAGCGCCATGAGGATAAGCGGTGAAAAAAATCGCTGTGTTCGCCGATGTCCAGAATCTCTATTACACCGTGCGCCAGGCCTATGGTTGTCACTTCAACTATGCCGCCCTGTGGGCCGATATCAGCCAACGCGGGCAGATAGTCGAGGCCTACGCCTATGCGATCGACCGGGGCGACAGCAAGCAGCAGCAGTTCCAGCAGATCCTGCGCAACCTGGGCTTCACGGTAAAACTCAAACCCTACATCCAGCGTAGCGACGGCTCGGCCAAGGGCGACTGGGACGTGGGTATCACCATCGACATCATGGACGCCGCCGCCCATGTCGACGAAGTGGTGCTGGCCTCCGGCGACGGCGATTTCGACCTGTTGCTCGAGCGCATCATCAACAAGCACGGCGTCGAAGCGGTTGCCTATGGTGTGCCGGGACTCACCGCCAATTCGCTGATTCGTGCGGCCACGCGCTATGTGCCGATCGAAGGCGCGCTACTGCTCAAAAGCTGAGCTGACTATTTTTTGTACGGAGCTGGACAGGTTTGGAACGCATCGCAGTCATCGACTTTGAAACCACCGGGATCTCCCCGAGCAGCAGTTGCCGGGCCACGGAAATCGCCGTGGTGATCCTTGAGCAGGGGCGCATCGTCGAGCGTTACCAGAGCCTGATGAATGCCGGCGTGCGGGTGCCGGCCTTCATCGAACAGCTGACCGGCATCAGTAACGCCATGCTGCGCAGCGCGCCGTCGGCCGAGCAGGTGATGAACGAGGTCAACGAGTTCGTCGGCACCACGCCGTTGCTGGCGCACAACGCTGCGTTCGACCAGAAGTTCTGGGACTACGAACTTGGCCGGATCAAGCGCACCCGCTTGCAAAACTTCGCCTGTTCCCTGTTGCTGGCGCGACGGCTGATGCCGGCGGCGCCCAACCACAAGCTCGGCACCCTCACCACGTTCGCCAGCCTGCCCCATACCGGCCAGGCTCACCGGGCCATGGCCGACGCGGAAATGGCCGCCAACCTCACCGCGCACCTGGCGCTGGAGCTGCGGCAGAAGCACGGGTTGCGCGAGTTGTCCCACGACTTCCTGTGCAAATTGCAGAAAGTGCCGGCCGCCAAGATCGGCGAACACCTCAAGCGCCATCGCGGCGCCTGACCCCTGTAGCCGCTGGCTGGGCTCACTTGCCGTTGCTCTCCAGGTGCCCCAGCGGCACGCGCTGTTCGATGGCGCTGGAGAGCACGATCGAGGTCTTGCTGAAGCCGAACTGAGCGACGCGGTTGATCAGCTCTTCCAGCTCCGGCATCGAGCCGACGGCGGCGCGCATGATCACGCACGGATCGCCGGTGACCCGCTGGCATTCGGTGAGTTGCGGGATCCGGCTCAGTTCGTCGTAGGCCTTCTGATTGCCGTGCTGGGCCATGCGCAGTTCGATCACGCACTGGATCGGCAGTCCGAGCTTGGCCAGGTCGACCTTGGCCTGGTAGCCGGTGATCACTCCGCTGGCTTCGAGCTTGGCCACCCGTTCGGCCACGGCCGGGGCGGAGAGGTTCACCTTGCGCGCCAACTCGGCGTAGCTCGCCCGGCCATTTTCCAGCAGGGCGGCGAGGAGCATGCGGTCATATTTGTCCATGATAAGGCTTCCAAACACAGCGACTTTCGAAAGCATGGGTTATAGCCAGAATCTCCATGTTTTGAAAAGTGTACTGGCGCTTTAAACAGGTTTTGTAGCTTAAGTTCCGTCGGCCGGCTTTCTAGAATAAGCCCTCTCCCTTGCCTGTTTTCGAGCTTCCCATGCCTGGCCTACGCCGTTTTCCCTTGCCCTTGATTGCCGCCTTTTTTGCGCTGTACGTGATCTGGGGCTCGACCTACCTGGTGATCCGTATCGGGGTCGAATACTGGCCGCCGCTGATGCTCGCCGGCATCCGTTTTGTCCTCGCCGGCAGCCTGATGTACGGCTTCCTGCGTTGGCGCGGGGCGCCGGCACCGACCTGGGCGCAATGGCGGGCGGCAGGGGTGATCGGCATCCTGCTGCTGAGCTTCGGCAATGGCGCGGTCACTGTCGCCGAACACATGGGCGTGGCGTCCGGAGTGGCGGCCCTGGCGGTGGCCACGGTGCCGCTGTTCACCCTGCTGTGCGGTTACTTCTGGGGCGCGCGCAACACCCGCCTGGAATGGGCCGGGATCGTTCTCGGGCTGATCGGTATCGCCATGCTCAACCTCGGTTCCAACCTGCAGTCGAGCCCGACCGGCGCGGCCCTGCTGGTGTTCGCGGCAGCAGCCTGGGCCTTCGGTTCGGTGTGGAGCAAACACCTGCCGTTGCCGCAAGGGGCGATGGCCAGTGCCGTCGAGATGCTGGTGGGCGGCGTGGTGCTGCTGATCGGCAGCTGGTTGAGCGGCGAGCAACTGGCCGCCGTTCCGCCAATCGAAGGCTGGGCAGCCCTGGCGTACCTGACCGGCTTCGGCTCGATCATTGCCTTCAACGCCTACATGTACCTGCTCAAGCACGTGCGTCCGGCGGCGGCCACCAGCTATGCCTACGTCAACCCGGCGGTGGCGGTGCTGCTGGGGATAGTGTTTGTCGGCGAGACCATTGGCCTGGAGGAGGCGCTGGCGATGGTGGTGATCATCAGTGCCGTGGTGCTGATTGGCCTGCCACAGTGGCGCAAGCCAAAAGCCGCTGCGATACAGGAAGAAGCCACGGCTTGAAGTGGCCTGTTGGCGCGCAATCAAAAACGCCGGGCATTGCCCGGCGTTTTTTGTTCCAGCCTGTCGTAATCAGGCCGGGTTGAACAGCATCACCAGCGGTATCAGCGCCACGACGAAGGCCAGCATGAACAGCAGGCTGATCCCGGCGACGCGCCACAACGAGAAGAAAGGCCCCTTGCTGAGTTTGTGTTCGATGACGACCGGACCGAAGAGCTGGCGCGCGTAGGTGTTCATCGCAAAAAGCGGTGGCAGTACGAAGGCCACGGCTGGAACACTTTCCGGCAACACTGCGCCCAGCACCATCATCAGGATGAGCAGGCCGATACCGATATACCAGGCCTTCTTCACTTCGCTTTCGCGGCCGAGTGCCTTGAGGTTGGCGGCGATCATGTAGGCACCCGCCACGGAAGTGCCGAGGAAGGTGGCAAGGCCGACGGCATTGATGCTGTACAGGCGCAATGGCGCGGTCGCCGCAGCCGGGGTCTGCAACTCGGCGGCCGGTGTCTGGAAGGGGTTGGGTGTGTCCATGCAGGTCAGGCTCCTGGATCTTCATCGGTGCGATGGGGATGAAAGAGGTGAATCCTCTCCCGGCAGCTCAAGGCGCGTCTACCAAGATTATCGCTGCTCGCCGCCCGGTGACCCGTAACGGCGGGAAGCTGGGCAACTCGTCAGCCGGAAAGAAACCCGCCTGAATTAGGGTAAACTGCCGCCCATTGCACACCTGCGCTGACTTTTTCCCTACGGTATCCCCATGACATTCGCCACTCTTGGCCTGATCGAACCCTTGCTGCGCGCCCTCGAAACGCTTGGCTACCAGACCCCGACACCGGTGCAGGCGCAAGCCATTCCGGCGGTGCTGGGCGGTCGCGACCTGATGGCCGCGGCCCAGACTGGCACCGGCAAGACCGCCGGCTTTGCCTTGCCGCTCCTGCAATCGCTGACCATGGAAGGGCCGAAAGTGGCCAGCAACTCGGTGCGCGCGCTGATCCTGGTGCCGACCCGCGAGCTGGCCGAACAGGTGCACGAGAGCGTGCGCCAGTACGCCGAGCACCTGCCGCTGAGCACCTATGCGGTATACGGCGGCGTCAGCATCAACCCGCAGATGATGAAGCTGCGCAAAGGCATCGACCTGCTGGTGGCGACCCCGGGTCGCTTGCTCGACCTGTACCGGCAGAACGCGGTGAAGTTCAGCCAGTTGCAGACCTTGGTGCTGGACGAAGCCGACCGCATGCTCGACCTGGGTTTCTCCGAAGAGCTGAAGGACATCTACGCGGCATTGCCGAAAAAGCGCCAGACCCTGCTGTTCTCCGCGACCTTCTCCGATGCCATCCGCCTGTTGGCCGGGCAGATGCTCAACGATCCGCTGAGCATTGAAGTCAGTCCGCGCAACGTCGCCGCCAACACCGTCAAGCAATGGGTGGTGACGGTGGACAAGAAGCGCAAGCCGGAGCTGTTCAGCCACCTGCTGCGCAAGAACCGCTGGAAGCAGGTGCTGGTGTTCGCCAAGACCCGCAACGGCGTGGACGCGCTGGTGGAAAGGTTGCAGGGCCAGGGCGTGAATGCCGACGGCATCCATGGCGATAAGCCCCAGGCCACCCGCCAGCGCGCGCTGGACCGCTTCAAGGCCAGCGAGATCCAGATCCTGGTGGCCACCGATGTGGCGGCCCGTGGCCTGGACATCGAGGACCTGCCGCTGGTGGTCAACTTCGACCTGCCGATCGTCGCCGAGGATTACATCCACCGCATCGGCCGTACCGGCCGTGCGGGTTCCACCGGTGAGGCAATCTCGCTGGTCTGTGCCGATGAAGTGAACCTGTTGTCGGCCATCGAGATGCTGACCCGCCAGACCCTCAAGCGCCATGACGAGCCGGACTTCATTCCGGAACACCGGGTGCCGGAAACCGACGCCAGCGGCCAGGTGATCAAGAAGCCGAAAAAACCGAAGAAGCCCAAGACTTCCGGCGGTGGCGGCAAGCGCAACCTGGGCAAGTGGGTGGACAGCGGCGAAGTGGCCGAAGCGCCGGCGGTGAAGCCGGTGCGCAAGGTGCCGGCGTTCAACACCGGGCCACGCAAGCGCAAGCCATAAGGCTGGCGAGCGGCCTGTAGCCGACGCAGTCCTTGCAAAAACGAACGCCCCGGTTTTCCTGGAAAACCGGGGCGTTTGGTTTTACGCCGTTACGTCGCAATGCCACCTAGATCGATCGCAGGCTGCTCTAGCGGCTACACGAAAGGCCTCAGGCCTTTTCCCGCAACCACTCGATCATCCCCAACCCCGCCGCCCGCCCGCTGGCGAAACACGCGGTGAGCAGGTAGCCGCCGGTGGGCGCCTCCCAGTCGAGCATTTCTCCGGCGCAGAACACGCCGGGCAATTGCTTGAGCATCAAGCGTTGATCCATGGCCTCGAACGTCACGCCGCCGGCGCTGCTGATGGCTTCGTCCAGCGGCCGGGTTTTCATCAGGGTCAACGGCAGGGCCTTGATCGCCTTGGCCAGCAGCGCCGGGTCGGCGAAGCAGTCGGCGCTGGTCAGTTCACGCAAGAGCGCGGCTTTCACCCCATCGATACCCAGCTGGCTGTGCAGATGCTTGGCCATGGAGCGCGAGCCCCGTGGCTTGCTCAGCGCGGCCTGGATCCGGTCATGGGGTTTGCCCGGCAGCAGGTCGATATGCACGGTGGCCGAGCCGTGGCGGTTGATGGCTTGCCGAATCGGCGCCGACAGCGCGTAGATCAGGCTGCCCTCGATCCCGGTGGTGGTGATCACGCATTCGCCGAGGCGGGGGATGTCGTCGTTCAGGCCGATGGCCACGTTCTTCAGCGGGGCGCCGGCGAACTTGCTGCGCAGCAGATCGCTCCAGTCCTGCACCTCGAACCCGCAGTTGCTCGGTTGCAGGGGCGCCAGTTGCACGCCGCGCTGTTCCAGCGGCAGCATCCAGGCCCCATCCGAACCCAGCCGTGCCCAACTGCCGCCGCCCAGTGCCAGCAACAGGGCGTCGGCCTGGACCGACTTTTCGCCTTCCGGGCTGTGGATGCGCAGGCTGCCATCGGCATTCCAGCCGAGCCAGCGATGGCGGGTGTGGATAACCACACCGGCGTCGCGCAGGCGCTTGAGCCAGGCGCGCAGCAGCGGCGCGGCTTTCATGTCGGTGGGGAACACCCGGCCCGAGCTGCCGACGAAAGTGTCGATGCCCAGGCCGTGAATCCATTGGCACAGCGCCTCGCTGCCGAATTCGCGCAACAGCGGGGCAATCTGCGGGGCCCGTTCGGCATAACGCGAGAGGAAGACCGGGTAGGCCTCGGAATGCGTGATGTTCATCCCGCCGACCCCGGCCAGCAGGAACTTGCGGCCCACCGATGGCATGCCGTCGTAGAGAACGACGCGGATACCCGCCAGGCTCAGCACCTCGGCCGCCATCAAGCCGGCGGGGCCGCCACCGATAATGGCGACGTGATGGGGCAGGGTGGTGCTGGATAAGGTCATGGCGGGCGGCGGCGTGGCGGAATAAGCCGGGCATTCTACCCGAGGCAAGCCCGTCGCCAATGCTCCATGCGTCCCGCAGCGGCTTATACAGCGGGCTGATCAAAAAACGCTCAGTGCTCTGCAGGGCTTGTATGGCATAGCCTGCAGAAGCTTGCGCTCAGGTTATCCACAAGCGGCTCCACAGAGATTGGGGGTAAGGCGCCCACAATTTCATGACCGCCTGATGAAGGCTTTTGTAGCTGTTGCCGCAGGCTGTGAAAGGTCCGCAGGACCTTCATCGGCATCACTATCAGCGCTCCCGCTTCGCAGTATTCAGCAGTGCTTACCGGCCTGGTCAAAAAATGATCGCCTGTCTGTAGGGCACAGCCAGCATGGCTTGCAGCTGCTTGCACTCAGGTTATCCACAAGCGGTTCCACAGAGATTGGGGGTAAGGCGCCCACAATTTCATGACCGCCTGATGAAGGTTTTTGTAGCCGCTGCCGCAGTCTCCGAAAGGTCCGCAGGACCTCCAGCGGCATCACTATCAACGCTCCCGCTTCGCGGTATTCAGCAGCGCTTACCGGCTTGATCAAAAAATGATCGCCTGTCTGTAGGGCACAGCCAGCATGGCCTGCAGCCGCTTGCACTCAGGTTATCCACAAGCGGTTCCACAGAGATTGGGGGTAAGGCGCTCACAGTTTCATGACCGCCTGATGAAGGCTTTTGTAGCCGCTGCCACAGGCTGCGAAAGGTCTGCAGGACCTCCAGCGGCACATCACTGTCGACGCTCCTGTTTTGCAGCCTTCAGCCGCGCTTACCGGCCTGATCAAAAAATGATCGATTGTCTGTGGGGCACGGCCAGCATGGCCTGCAGCGGCTTGCGCTCAGGTTATCCACAAGCGGCTCCACAGCCATTGTGGGTAAGGCGCCCAGCTTTCAGTGACAACCTGATGACGTCCACACCCGTTGCGCGCTGTGGTGGAGGATGCCGTGGCGCCGCGCCAGGGCCTGGCGATCCTTGCTGTAGCCGCCGCCGATCACCCCGAGCACCGGGATATCGCGGCCCAGGCAATGGCGCATCACCTGTTCGTCGCGGGCGGCGACGCCCTGGTCGGTCAGCTTCAGGTAACCCAGGGCATCGTCCTTGTGCACATCCACCCCGGCGTCGTACAGCACCAGGTCCGGCTGGTACAGCGGCAGCAGGTAATTGAGCGCGTCGTCGACCACCTTCAGGTAGTCGGCGTCGCCCATGCCCATGGGCAGGGGGATGTCCCAGTCGCTGGTGGCCTTGCGCGCCGGGAAGTTTTTTTCGCAGTGCAGCGAGACGGTCACGGCGTCCGGGGTATGTTCGAGAATCCGCGCGGTGCCGTCGCCCTGGTGCACGTCGCAGTCGAAGATCAGCACCCGGCCGACCCGCCCGGCTTCGAGCAGGTAATGGCTGATCACCGCCAGGTCGTTGAAGATGCAGAACCCCGCCGGGTGGTCGTAGTGGGCGTGATGGGTACCGCCGGCCAGGTGACAGGCCAGGCCATGCTCCAGGGCTCGTTCGGCGGCCAGCAGCGAGCCGCCGACAGCGCGCACGGTGCGCCGGGCCAGGGCTTCGTTCCAGGGCAGGCCGAGGCGCCGTTGGTCTTCCCGCGACAACTCGCCGGCCATATAACGTTCGATATACCCAGGGTCGTGGGCCAGGGCGAGAATCTCCTTCGGGCACAACTCCGGGCGCAGCAGGTCGGCATCGCGGGTCAGGCCGCTGTCCACCAGGTGGTCGCGCAGCAGGCGAAACTTGTCCATGGGGAAGCGGTGCTCCGCCGGGAACTCGGGGCTGTAGTCGTCGTGGTAGATCAGCGGCAGTGGCATGGCAATTTCATGTAGGAATCCGAAAAGGATCCTACCAGCGATGTAGACTGGCACGCATGGAAATGGAGGGGACGATGGAGCCGATACTGCAACTCGAAAGTGCTCGACTGCTGTTGCGCCAGTGGCGCGACGAGGATTTGCCGGCGTTTGCGGCGATGTGCGCCGATCCGCAGGTGATGCGTTACTTTCCGGCCCCCTTGAGCCGCCTGGAAAGCGCCGCGCTGATCGGCCGGATCCGTGGGCATTTCGCCGAGCACGGTTTTGGCACCTGGGCGCTGGAGCGCAAGGATACCGGGGCCTTCATCGGTTTTACCGGGCTGGGCGTGGTGGGCTTCGAAGCGCCGTTCACCCCGGCGGTGGAAATCGGCTGGCGCCTGGCGCGCGAGCACTGGGGCCTGGGCTACGCCAGCGAAGCGGCCTGGACCGCACTGCGTTGCGGCTTCGATCGCCTGGCCCTGAACGAGATCGTCGCCTTCACCACCACCAGCAACCTGCCGTCGCAGAAAGTCATGCAGGCCATCGGCATGCAACACGATGCGGACGACGATTTCGATCACCCAAAGCTCGGCAGCGAGCATCCGCTGCGTCATCATGTGCTGTATCGCATCAACCGCGAACAATGGTTGGAAACCTTGCATGGATAGCAGGTCGGGGGCATCTGGAGTGTGCCCATGTGTGTGAACCCGATTGAATCGACCGCGACAGCCAAGACTGCGCGGCATTGCTCTGTGTGAGGAGAGTCTGAATGAGCCACGTGTTGGATGATCTGGTCGACCTGTTGACCCTGGAACCGATCGAGGAAAACCTGTTTCGTGGTCGCAGCCAGGACCTGGGCTTCCGCCAGCTGTTCGGCGGCCAGGTGTTGGGCCAGTCCCTGTCCGCGGCCAGCCAGACTGTCGAAGAGGCGCGTCATGTGCATTCGCTGCACGGTTACTTCCTGCGTCCGGGCGATGCGGCGTTGCCGGTGGTGTACCAGGTCGACCGGGTGCGCGATGGCGGCAGCTTCAGCACCCGCCGGGTCACGGCGATCCAGAAGGGCAACCCAATCTTCACCTGCAGCGCCTCGTTCCAGTACGACGAGGAAGGCTTCGAGCATCAGGACACCATGCCCCAGGTGGTCGGCCCGGAAAACCTGCCGTCGGAGCTGGAGATCACCCAGCAGCGCGCGCACCTGATCCCGGAGCACATGCGCGAAAAACTGCTGTGCCCCAAGCCCATCGAAGTGCGCCCGGTGACCGAGAAGGACCCCTACAACCCGCAGCCGGCGGACCCGATCAAATACGTCTGGTTCCGCGCCGATGGCGAGCTGCCGGACATTCCCGCACTGCATAAATACCTGCTGGCCTACGCTTCGGACTTCGGCCTGCTGACCACCTCGATGCTGCCCCACGGCAAGTCGGTGTGGCAGAAGGACATGCAGGTCGCCAGTCTCGACCACGCGCTGTGGTTCCATGCCGACCTGCGCGCCGACGACTGGTTGCTGTATGCCATGGACAGCCCCTGGGCCGGCAATTCCCGCGGTTTTTCCCGTGGCAGCGTGTTCAACCGCGCTGGCCAACTGGTGGCCTCGGTGACCCAGGAAGGCCTGATCCGTCACCGCAAGGACTGGGCATGAGCCTGGCCGAGGTTCGTCATTGGGTGTTCGACATGGACGGCACCCTGACGGTGGCCGTGCATGATTTCGCGGCCATTCGCGAGGCGCTGGGGATTGCGCCGGAGCACGACATCCTGACCCACCTCGCGGCCTTGCCCGCCGCCGAAGCCGCGGCGAAACACGCCTGGCTGCTGGAGCACGAACGCGACCTGGCCCTGGGTTCGCGGCCGGCGCCGGGGGCGGTGGAGCTGGTGCGGGAGCTGGCGGCGCGGGGCTATCGCCTGGGCATCCTGACCCGCAATGCGCGGGAACTGGCCCATGTCACCCTGGAGGCCATCGGCCTGGCCGACTGCTTTGCCGTCGAGGACGTGCTGGGGCGCGACGAAGCCCCGCCCAAACCGCACCCCGGCGGCTTGCTGAAACTGGCCGCGGCCTGGGAGGTGGCGCCCGCTGAAATGGTGATGGTCGGCGACTACCGCTTCGACCTCGACTGCGGTCGCGCGGCGGGCACCCACACGGTGCTGGTGAACCTGCCGGATAACCCGTGGCCGGAACTGGCCGACTGGCACGCCGAGGATTGCAGCGTTCTACGGCGGATGGTGTTGGCTTGAAAAGCTTCGCGGGCAAGCCTCGCTCCTACAGAAGCTCGTATTCTTCTGTAGGAGCGAGGCTTGCCCGCGATAGCGTCATTGCTGATTTCACCGTGCCTACTGGCCGAACAACGCCTTCTGCCCCTCGGGCGAGGTGAACATCTTGTCGCCGTCATGCCCGACCCCGGGCACTTCGACCAGCTGCTGTTGCAGCCCCTGGGGATGGCGCTGCTTCAGGTAGTCGAAGTAGTTGTGCCCGCGAATCAACCGGTAGGCGCCCTGGGCCTCGGCGGCGCAGCTGGTGTCCAGCGCCGGGTGGTGTGGGTCGGTGTCCTGTTTGCCCAGCAGATAGGTGATATCGCGTTTGACGTAGCTCTGTTCCAGTTGCTGCGCGGTCTGGCCGGCGGCGTAGGCCGGCAGCTTGAGCAGGCCGTACTTCCAGTTGTTGAAACCGGGGCACGCGCTGGCGTCGACCTTCACCGGGCGCTGCTCGTCGAAATAGGCATAGGACGATGGGTTGGCAATGACGTAGCGCAGTTTGATGCCGTCATCCTCCAGGCCCGGATGATGCTGGCCAAGCAGGGCAAAACGCTGCACTACCTGGGCGCCACCAGAGTGGCCGGCGATGACGATCTCGGTCAGGGACGGAAACTGCTGGCGATCGCTCAGCCGCGTGATGAGCGCGTCCAGCACCGCATAAGAGCTTTGTGGCTTGGGCCCGCTGGACGGCTCGCCGGCCATCCAGTCATTGCCCTGCCAGCGCAGCAGCGAGTCGGGTAGCTGGTGACGCGCGATATCGCTCTGATTGAGAAACTGCGGGGCGATCACCAGGGTGGCCGCGCTTTGCCCGGCCTGGTTGGCGGCCTGTTCGGCGCTGTGCAGGTAGGTCTGGGCGTTGCGCAGGCGCCCGTGGACGATGATCAGTGCCCGCTGGATCTCAGGCAGCGGCTGCTGCCAATCCTGACTCAGGCCGATGGCCAGTTCGCCGCCTTTGAGGTTCAGGCGCGCGGGGCTGATCGTCTTGACGCCATTTTCTGCTGCCTGCGCGCCGGCGCAGATCATCCATAACGTGAGCAGCACCAGTACCCGGCGCATTACAGACTCTTCGCCGCGAAGGTATCGCACTGGCCGACCTGGCCCTGGGTGAAGCCTGCCTTGAACCAGCGCACCCGTTGCGCCGAGCTGCCGTGGGTAAAGGAGTCCGGTACCACGCGGCCCTGGCCTTGCTGTTGCAGGCGGTCGTCACCGATGGCGTTGGCGGCGTTCAGGGCTTCTTCGATATCCCCCGGCTCCAGCCAGTTCAGGCGTTTCTGCGCATGGTTGGCCCAGACGCCCGCCAGGCAGTCGGCTTGCAGTTCCTGGCGCACCAGCAGGCCGCCGTCGCCTTCCATCTGCCGGCCCTGTTGGCGGGCGGCCTGGATCTTCGCCGAGACGCCGAGCAGGGTCTGTACGTGGTGGCCGATTTCGTGGGCGATCACGTAGGCCTGGGCGAAGTCGCCGGCGGCCGAGAAGCGCTGGTCCATCTCGCGGAAGAAGTCCATGTCCAGGTACACCTGCTGGTCGGCCGGGCAGTAGAAGGGGCCGGTGGCAGAGGTCGCCGAGCCGCAGGCGGAATTCACCCGGCCACGGAACAGGATGAGCTTGGGTTGCTGATAGGAGCGTCCGGCCTGCTGGAAGATCTGGCCCCAGGTGTCTTCGGTGTCGCCGAGGATGGAGCGCACGAATTCCGCCTGCTCGTCGTTGGCCGGCGGCGCCTGGCGGGTCTGCTGGGTGGTGGCGGGCGCCGAGGACTGATCCATCTGCCCGACGAGTTGCCCGAGGATTTGCAGCGGGTCCTGGCCGGTGACCCAGCCGATGCCGACGATCAGGATGATGGCGGTCAGGCTCAGGCCCTTGCCGCCGCCAAAGCGCAGACCGCCACCTCCACCGCCACCACTGTCATCGCGAGCATCCACCACGTTATCGCTGCGCCGTCCTTTCTTCCAAAGCATGGGTGAATCCTCTTCTTATTTGCTGATCAGTGTTGCTGGTGAGTAAAGCTGGTGCCAGTCCGGTCGTCAGCCTTTTGCATGCACGCTACCATTGCCCGCAGCCGCATCGGTTCTGTTGCGACATATCCGGGGCCTCCTTTGAACATCGATACCCGCATCAAATTCCGTCACCTCGTATGTTTTCTTGAAATGTCTCGTCAGGGCAGCCTGGCGCGGGCGGCGGATGTGCTTGCGGTGAGCCAGCCGGCGATGTCGAAAACCCTCAAGGAACTGGAAGAGTTGCTCGACACCCGGCTGTTCGCCCGGAGCAAGGCCGGGCTCAGCCTGACCGAGGCGGGAATGGCTTTTCTGCGTTACGCCGGGCCCTCGGTGCAGGCCCTGCGCGAGGGGGTGAACACCTTGCGCGGCGGCGAATATGCCGCCGGCGTGGTGCGCCTGGGTGTGCTCTCGACCGCCGAAAGCCTGTTGCTGCCAGAAGTGGTGCGACGCCTGCACGAACGGCATTCGGCGCTGGTGGTGAGTGTGGTCACCGGCCCCAGCGCCTATCTGCTGTCGCAGCTGCGGGTCGGCGACGTCGACCTGGTGGTCGGGCGCATGACGGACAGCCCACAGATCCAGGGCCTGAGCTTCGAGCATCTGTACAGCGAGTCCATGACCCTGGTGGCGCGCCCCGATCATCCGTTGCTGCACGGGCCGCTGGAGCGGCATGCGCTGGAGCAGTACCCGCTGGTGCTGCCGCTGGCCGGCACCACCATCCGCAAGTTCGCCGACAGCCTGTTCGTGCAGTGCGGCATCAGCCAGTCGCGCCAGCGCCTGGAAACCCTCTCGGTGGCCCTGAGCCGGCGCTATGCGCTGTCCAGCGATGCGCTGTGGATCGCCCCGCTGGATGCGGTACGCCTGGACCTGGCCAATGGCGAGCTGCGCGAGATCGACCTCGGGCAGCGCGAGCCGGGTGGCTCGGTGGGCATCTCCAGCAATGCCAGCCTGCCGCTGTCGCTGGCGGCGCAATGGTGCGTCGAGGTGCTGCGGGAAGTCGGGCAGGCCTATCGCGAGGGGCGTTATCCATAACCTTTTGGTTATGTATGGGGGAGGCCTTTTCAATATTCGTCGGGCTGCTGTTGTTTGAAACTGCGCGGGCTGCGCTCCATAAATCAAACAACAGGAGATCGACATGTCTGATGCAGACAGCAGTCGTTTCGTTATCCGTGACCGTAATTGGCATCCCAAGGCCCTGACCCCCGACTACAAGACCTCCGTGGCCCGTTCGCCGCGCCAGGCGCTGGTGAGCATCCCGCAATCGCTGAGCGAGACCAGCGGCCCCGATTTCTCCCATCTGAAGACCGGGCGTTTCGATAACGACCTGCTGCTCAACTTCAATAACGGCGGCTTGCCGGTGGGCGAGCGAATCATCGTTTCCGGCCGGGTCTGCGATCAGTACGGCCAGCCGATTCCCCACACCCTGGTGGAGATGTGGCAAGCCAACGCCGGTGGTCGCTACCGGCACAAGAACGACCGCTACCTGGCGCCCCTGGATCCGAACTTCGGCGGCGTCGGCCGGGCCCTGACCGACCGTGACGGCTACTACAGCTTCCGCACCATCAAGCCCGGTCCTTACCCATGGCGCAACGGCCCGAACGACTGGCGCCCGGCGCATATCCATTTCTCCATCAGCGGGCCTTCGATCGCCACGCGGCTGATCACCCAGCTGTATTTCGAGGGCGACCCGCTGATTCCGCTGTGCCCGATCGTCAAGTCGATCGCCAACCCGGACGCGGTGCAGAGCCTGATCGCGCGCCTGGACATGAGCAGCGCCAACCCGATGGACTGCCTGGCCTATCGCTTCGACATCGTGTTGCGCGGCCAGCGCAAAACCCACTTCGAGAATTGCTGAGGAGCCTGCCATGCCTATCCAATTGCTGCCTGAAACCCCCTCGCAAACGGCCGGCCCTTATGTGCACATCGGCCTGGCGCTGGCCGCCGCGGGCAACCCGACCCGCAGCGACGAGATCTGGAACCGGATGGCCGGGCCCGATGCCCAGGGGGAAAAGATCCTGCTGATCGGCCACGTGTATGACGGCAACGGCCATCTGGTGCGCGACTCGTTCCTCGAGTTCTGGCAAGCCAACCACGAGGGCGTCTACGACCCGCTGTTCGATTCGGAGAAAGCCTTCAACAGCTTCGGGCGCACGGCCACCACCTTCGATGCCGGTGAGTGGACGCTGCACACCATCAAGCCGGGCGTGGTGAAGAATGCCGCCGGGGTGCCGATGGCGCCGCACATCAACGTGGCGCTGTTCGCCCGGGGGATCAACATCCACCTGCACACCCGCCTGTATTTCGCCGATGAAGCCGAAGCCAACGCGGCCTGCCCGGTGCTGAACCTGATCGAGCAGCCGCAACGGCGCGAGACTCTGCTGGCCCATCCCTGCGAAGTGGACGGGCAACGGGCGTACCGTTTCGATATCCGCATCCAGGGGGAAGGGGAGACAGTGTTCTTCGATTTCTGATCGGCCAACTGCGACCTGCCGCAGTGGCAGGCTCGCGTCTCCTGCGCAGCCGTTCGCAGCTTCTTCACGGAACTCGGCAGCGGCTACAGGGCGTGCTTCCTGTAGCCGCTGGCGCAGCCTGCGATAAGGTCCGAAGGGCCTTCAAGCGATCTCAAGAACCACGCCTTCTTCGAGACTGATTGCCGCCTTATTCATAAGCGCTGGCGCCGGCGATGTGCCGACCGGCGATATAGCCGAAGGTCAGCGCCGGGCCGAGATTGATGCCGCCGGCGGGGTAGTGGCCGCCCATGATGCTGGCCATGTCGCTGCCGGCGGCGTACAGGCCGGCGATGGCCTGGCCCTGGCCGTCGAGCACCTGGGCGTGGGGGTTGACCTTGAGCCCGGCGAAAGTGCCGAAGCAGCCCGGCTGGACCTTCACCGCGTAGAACGGCCCTTGCTCGATGGGCGCCACGCACGGGTTGGGTTGCTGGCGCGGGTCGCCCTGTTTGCGGTTGTAAGGCGTCGAGCCCCGGCCGAACTGCGGGTCCTGGCCTTGTCGGGCATGCCGGTTGTATTCCGCCAGGGTGGCGCGCAGACCGTCCGCATCGATGCCACAGCCCTGGGCCAGCTCCTCGATGCTGTCGCCGCGTTGCAGGTAGCCGCTGCGGATAAAGGGTGCCAGCGGTACCGGGAAGGGCCGGGAGATGCCCAGGCCATACAAGCGCTGAAAGCTGTGGCTGCAGATCAGCCACGACGCCACTTCTTCACCCTCGGGCGCTGCCGCGACCATTTCCCGCACATAGTCGTAGTAACCGTCGGCTTCGTTGACGAAGCGCTGGCCGTTGCGCAAGACGCCGATGACTCCCGGTTTGCCGCGCTCGATGATGTGCGGGAAATGCCCGCGGCTGCCGTCCTTGTAAGGCACCGCGGAGACCGGGGCCCAGGCCACGGGCGATGCCATGTCGGTATCGACCCGGGCTCCGACGCTTTCCCCCAGGCGCAAGCCGTCGCCCGAGACAGCCAACGGCGGCAGGGCCAGATGTTCGTGGCCGGTGGGCGTGCGCGGGAACAGCGCCTTGCGCCGCTCGATGTCGTTGGGGAAACCGCCGGCTGCCAGCACCACCGCTTTGCGGGCGCGGATACGAATGGGGCCCCGGGTGGCGCTGCTGACAATAGCCCCGGTCACCGCGTCGCCGTCGCGCAGCAGCTCGGTGACCGGCGCCGATTCCCAGAGCTGCACGCCAAGGTCCTGCGCCGACTTGGCCAGGCGCGCCACCAGCGCCACGCCATTGACCAGTTGCAGGGCACGGCGATGAGTGACGAGGTCGCGCAGGTGGCGGCCGAAGCGCTTGCCCACATGCCAGGCCGCCGGCAGCGAACGGCTCAGGTTGAGGAAGGCCGCAAGGTCGGCGCCGGCCATGATCGGCATGCCCAAGAACGAGGTTTCGCGCAGGGTCTTGCGCAGGCGCTTGAGCAGCTTGCCGACCTCGCGCCCATCGTAGGGCGCGGCGATCACCGAGCGTCCGCCGGTGCCGGCGCCCGGGGTGTCGCCGTGGATATCGGCGATGGCGTTGCCGTCGGCGAATTGCAGCGCGGTATGGCGCTCGAAGAACGACACCATGCGCGGGCCGGCTTCGAGGAAGGCATCGATCATTGCTGGCTGGTAGCGTTCGCCCAGTTCGTGTTTCAGGTAGGTGCGCGGCAGTTCCACGTCTTCGACTATGCCGGCCCGTCGCGCCAGCGGGTTGCACGGCACCCAGGCCCAGCCGCCGGACCAGGCGGTGGCGCCGCCGAACACCGGGTCTTTCTCCACCACTATGACTTTCAGGCCATGCCAGGCCGCAGTCACGGCCGTCGACAGACCGGCGGCGCCGGAACCGACGACCAGCACGTCGCAATCAATATCGGGGTGGTGCAGGGAGGCGGTGGCAGGCATGGAAGAAGCAACTCCGCTAAACGAACAGTTATTATTTTTGGAACTTGATTCCAAAAAATATACGGAGTCGAATAGTCGACAGCAAGGCGAGGGCAGGATCATCTGCGCCATGCCGAGGTTTTTATGGGCGGTTATCGAACGATGCCGCGGTGTGTTTCCCATTGCGCCGGTTGTCACTAGAATCGGCCAAATTTCGTCTGGACCCGACCATGGCCGGCAGTCAAATCGAGCGCGTCTTCAGCGTTCTGGAAAGTCTTACCAGTGACCCCCGCGGCCTGCCGATGCAGACCCTGGCCGAGCAACTGGACATCCCCAAAAGCGCCACCCACCGGTTGCTGGCGGAGCTGATCCGCCTGGGCTACGTGCGCCAGAACCCGGACAACCTGCGTTATCACCTGTCGACCAAGCTGGTGGCCATGGGCTTTCGCTACCTGTCCAGCAGCGGCGCGGACATCGTCCAGCCGGTGCTCGACCGGCTGGCCCAGGAAACCGGCGAACTGGTGCGCCTCGGGGTGATCGAGGACGAGCGCCAGACCTGGATCGCCAAGTCCCAGGGTGCCCGTTCCGGGTTGCGCTACGACCCCGACATGGGGCGCGAGGCGCCGTTGTTCTATACCGCTTCCGGGCACGCCTGGCTGGCCTGCCTGAGCGATGCCGAGGCCTTGTCGCTGGTGGAGCGCCAGGGCGCCGAGATCCCCGCGGACCTGGGGCCGAACGCGCCGCGCTCGAACATCGAGCTGCTCGAACGCCTGCGCCTGGCCCGGGAACAAGGTTATGCCTGGGTCGAGGAAAGTTCGGCAGTGGGCACCTCGGCGGTGGCCGCGGTGGTGCGTCACCCGGTCGACGGCCGAGTGGTCGGGGTGCTGAGCATCGCCGGCCCGAGCGCGCGTATGCCGCTGGCGCGCCTGCATGAACTGGCGCCACTGCTGTTGAAGTTCACCGACGAACTTTCGGCTGCCAGCCAGGCTTCCGAGCTTTTCAGCTGAGCCATATTTTCTTTTTGTGTA
>NZ_JACNAC010000050.1:0-49891 GCF_017349775.1 Pseudomonas sp. GW460-12-10-14-TSB1 | reverse complement strand
GTTGGGGTTTTGTTTTTGGGCGCAGAAAATACGTTTCTTATCTCCAAACAATTTTGCACAGTTATTTTCGGGACGGACCTCTAGAATAGCTCCACGCCTTTTCAGAGCCAGAACCTTGTATGTCAGATACGGTTGACGCCCCCGGGTTGTCGGAGTTGCCGCTGGATGACCTGGTGGCCTGCCACGAATGTGACTTGCTGATGCGCAAGCCAGAGCTGGCCCACGGAGAAAAAGCCCAGTGTCCCCGCTGTGGTTATGAGCTATACGCACACCGCCATAATGTCGTAGACCGCAGCCTGGCATTGGTTATTGCCGCGCTACTGCTCTACGTCCCCGCGAACTTTTTACCCATCATGCAGCTCAATCTACTCGGTCAATCCTCGGAGGACACCGTGTGGAGCGGCGTCGTCGGTTTGTTCAATACCGATATGCAAGGCGTGGCGGTGGTGGTGTTTCTCTGCAGCATGGGTATTCCGCTGCTCAAGCTGATCTGCCAGTTGTTCGTGCTCCTGAGCATTCGCCTGGACATAGGTCGCAGTTACGGGCTGTTGCTGTACCGCATTTATCACCACTTGCGGGACTGGGGCATGCTCGAGGTCTACCTGATGGGCGTATTGGTCGCCATCGTCAAGCTCGCGGACCTGGCTGCCATGACGGTCGGCCTGGGGCTGGTATGTTTTGTCAGCTTGTTATTGGTTCAGGTATGGCTGGAGGTGGTCATGTCGCCCCATCAGATATGGGATGCCTTGGCGGGGGAGGATACGCATGCGGGCGATTGATGCGGGCATTCTGGTCTGTAACGAATGCCATGAGCTGAACAGGCAGGAACCCGATACCGATGAGCAGACCTGCACTCGCTGCGGGGCCTTGGTGCATGCTCGTCGCCCCAACAGCATCATGCGTACCTGGGCACTGCTGATTACCGCGGCAATCCTGTACATCCCGGCCAATGTGCTGCCGATCATGACGGTCACGTCGCTCGGCCAGGGTGATCCCAGCACCATCATGTCGGGGGTGATCGTACTGGTGCAGCACGGCATGATCCCGATTGCGGCGGTGGTGTTCATCGCCAGTATTCTGGTGCCCACCTTCAAGCTGGTGGGTATTGCCCTGTTGCTGTTTTCGGTCCAGCGCCACCAGCCATTATCGGCGCGGCAGCGCATTTGGATGTACCGCTTTATCGAGTTCATCGGCCGCTGGTCGATGCTGGATATCTTTGTGATCGCCATCCTGGTGGCGGTGGTGAATTTCGGTCGGCTTGCCAGCATCGAGGCCAATCTCGGCGCGGTGGCTTTTGCCAGCGTGGTGATCTTGACGATGCTCGCCGCAGTAACTTTTGATCCCCGACTGATCTGGGATAACACGGAGTCGGACGACGACAATGAGTGATTTGCCTAAAGCTAAAACCCGTCCGGCTTCGAACTGGTCGGCCATCTGGGTCCTGCCCCTGATCGCATTGCTGATCGGCGGATGGTTGGGCTGGCGTGCCTATAACCAGACGGGTATCGAGATCCAGGTGCGCTTTGAAAGTGGCGAGGGCATCCAGGCCAACAAGACCGAAGTGGTCTACAAAGGGATGTCGGTGGGCAAGGTCAAGGCCCTGGCCCTGGACGACGAAGGCAATACCAAAGGGGTGATTGCCACCGTCGAGATGAACAAGGACGTCCAGCAATACCTGAAAAGCAGCACCCGCTTCTGGCTGGTCAAGCCGAGCGTGACCCTGGCCGGGATCACTGGCCTGGAAACCCTGGTTTCAGGTAACTACATCGCCATCAGCCCGGGCGAGGGCGAGACTGCGCGCAAGTTCAAGGCGCTGGCCGAAGAGCCGCCGCTATCGGATGCCAAGCCGGGCCTGCACTTGACCATCAAGGCGGACCGCCTGGGCTCGCTGAACCGCGGCAGCCCGGTGTTCTACAAGCAGATCCAGGTGGGCCAGGTGAAAAGCTACCTGCTCTCCGAAGACCAGAACACAGTCGAGATCAAAGTCTTTATCGAGCCGACCTACGCCAACCTGGTGCGTAAACATACGCGTTTCTGGAACGCCAGCGGCATCAGCATCGACGCCAACCTCTCCGGTGTGAAAGTGCGTAGCGAATCCCTGGCCAGCATCGTCGCCGGCGGTATCGCCTTCGCCACCCCGGAGAATCGCCGGGACAGCCCGCCCACCGACCCGACCCTGCCGTTCCGTCTCTATGAAGACTTCGACGCGGCGCAGGCGGGCATCCGGGTCAAGGTCAAGCTGAGTGATTTCGAAGGGCTCCAGGCAGGCCGGACACCAGTCATGTACAAGGGAATTCAGGTCGGTAACCTGAAGGCCCTCAAGGTCGACCCGGATCTCTCCAGCGCCACGGCGGAACTGACCCTGGACCCATTGGCCGAGGATTACCTGGTGCAAGGCACCCAGTTCTGGGTGGTCAAGCCTTCGATTTCCCTGGCGGGCATCACCGGCCTGGAAGCGCTGGTGAAGGGCAACTACATCGCGGTGCGCCCCGGTGACAAGGGCGGCGCTCCGCAACGCGAGTTCGAGGCGCGGCCCAAGGCGCCGCCGCTGGACCTGCGTGCTCCAGGCCTGCACCTGGTGCTGTTCACCGAAAACCTCGGTTCGCTTGAGGTGGGCAGCCCGATTCTGTACAAGCAGGTCAAAGTCGGCTCGGTGCAGAGCTACCAGTTCTCGCGGACCCGCAAGCAGTTGGTCATCGGCGTGCACATCGAGAAGGAATACGAAGGGCTGGTGAATGGTTCGACGCGGTTCTGGAACGCCAGCGGCGTCACCTTGACCGGTGGCCTGACCGGCGGCATCCAGGTCAAGAGCGAGTCGTTGCAAAGCCTGATGGCCGGCGGTATCGCCTTCGATACGCCAGAGCCCAACGTGCCGCTGAAAAAGCGCATCCCGCGCTTCCGCCTGTATGCCGACAAGGAGCAGGCGACGCAGAAGGGCACCCTGATCAGCATCAAGGTCGATCGCGCCGATGGCCTGCGTTCGGGCACGCCTATCCGCTTCAAGGGGCTGGATGTCGGCAAGGTCGAAGACGTCGACCTGAGCAGCGACCTGCAGTCAGTGCTGCTCAAGGCCCGGATCACCGAAGTGCCGGAGCGTATCGTGCGGGTCGGCAGTCAGTTCTGGGTGGTCAAGCCGGAGCTTGGGTTGATCAAGACCGCCAACCTGGAAACCTTGGTGACCGGGCAGTACATCGAGGTGCAGCCGGCGGCGAAGAACCTCGGTGCGCAAACCAGCTTTGTCGCCTTGCCCCAGCCGCCGGAAGCCGCGGTCGCCGAGGCCGGCCTGAGCCTGGTGCTGAGCGCGGAGCGTCGTGGCTCGCTGAAGGTCGGCGTGCCGGTGACCTACCGTGAAGTGACGGTGGGCAAGGTGACGGGTTACGAACTGGGCCAGACTGCCGACCGGGTCCTGATCCATATCCTGATCGAGCCGAAGTACGCGCCGCTGGTGCGTGGCGGCACGCGCTTCTGGAACAGCAGCGGGTTCGGTATCGACATCGGTCTGTTCAAGGGCGCGACGGTCCGCACCGAGTCGCTGGAGACCCTGATCCAGGGCGGTATCGCCTTTGCCACGCCGGATGGCGAGCGCATGGGCAACCCGGCGCGGCCGGAGCAGACCTTCCCGTTGTTCGACAAGTTCGAGGACGAGTGGCTGACCTGGGCGCCGAAAATCCCTTTGGCTAAGTAACCCTTGTAGGAGCGAGGCTTGCCCGCGATAGCGATCTGACAGATGCATCGCTATCGCAGGCAAGTCGGATCGCCGCCTGCTCGCTCCTACAGAAACAAAAAGGCCGTGATCGAAAGATCACGGCCTTTTTGGTTTTACGGCTTCGGGCGAATTACACCTCGTCCAGTTCCGCTTCGGCTTCCGGCTCGACGTTCAGGGTGGCCTTGACCTGATCGTGACGGCGGATGTATTTCCAGTCCGCCTCGTCGATGTAGATACCGTTCGGGCCGCTGCCGCCTTCCAGGTCGATGGCGACCTGGGCCGACACCTGCGGCTTCACACTGGCCAGGATCGGCACGAAGCCCAGTTGCAGGCTGGTTTCCAGCAGCGCTGCCTGGTTCTTCTCGTCGATGTCCGCGGCCTCGTCGAGGTAGTACGGCAGGCGTATGCGCCCGGCTTGCTCGCGATCCATCAAGTGCAGCAACAGGTACATGTTGGTCAGCGCCTTGATGGTCATGGTGGTGCCGTTGGACGCCGCGCCATCGATATCGGTATGGATCACCGGCTGGCCATTGACCTTGGTGATCTCGAACGCCAGCTCGAACAGATCCTTCAGGCCCAACTGGTTATGGTTGGCCGCTACCAGGCGGGCCAGGTATTCCTTGGCCTCTTCGTTCTTGTTGTCCTGCTCGGCGCTCTGGCTCAGGTCGAACACCGACAGGGTCTCGCCTTCTTCGTACTGACCGGCGCTGTGGATGATCTGGTCGATGTGCTTGAGGGCTTCCTTGTTCGGCGCGAGGACGATACGGAAGCTCTGCAGGTTGGACACCTGGCGTTTGTTGATCTCGCGGTTGAACAGCGCCAACTGGTGCTCGAGGCTGTCGTAGTCGCTGCGAATGTTGCGCAGGGTCCGGGCGATGTCGGTGACGGCCGCGCGACGCGCCTTGCCCAGGGTCAGGGCCTCGTCGGTGCGGTGCGCATAGGCGTTGATCAGCAGTTGCAGGCGACGCTCCATGTCGTCTTCGCTGTCGAACTTGGCCACGCCCTTGAGACGTACCTGGGCGTACAGCGCCTCGATCTGGCCATCGACCCGCTGCAGGCCCTGCCAACTGTCCTGATAGTCATTGAGCAGGGGCAGCAGGTTGTCCATGGAGTCGTCTACCGGCTCCATGAACGGCGTGCCGAACGGCAGGTCCGCCGGCAATAGCTGGCGGCGGCGCAGGGCGTCGTCGAGGGTGCGTTGCTTGGCTTCCATGTCGCTGATTTGCCGGCCCACCAGTTGCAGCTTGGCCGACAGCTGCTGGACGCGTTCGGTGAAGGCGTCGCTGGAGCGCTTGAGTTCGTCCTGGGCGGCTTCCATCTGTGCCAGCTGTTCCAGCTTCTCGCTTTCCTCGGCGCTCAGGGTCTGCGCGCGACGGAAGTCTTCCAGGGCTTTCTGCGCATCCAGCACCTGCTGGTACAGCGCTTCGGTCTGGGTCTTGCTCGCGGCGCGGTCGGCCGCTACCGCGGCCTGGGTTTTCAGTTGCTTGAGTTCTTTGTCCAGGCGCTCTTTCTGGTCGCGCAGCGCTGCGCGGTCAGCCAGGGCCTGCAAGGCTGGCGGTTCGATGTGGGAGATGTCGATGGACAGGCCCGGCACTTCGAAGCGCTCGCCCTTGAAGCCATCGAGGATCAGCTCCACGGATTTGACCCAGTCGCCGTTCTCGTCCAGGGCGATGCCGTGTTCGCCCAGCGGCAGGCTGAACAATTGGCTGTTGAACAGGCGCATCAGGCGCTCGACATCCTGCTGGGAGAACTCCTCGCGCAGGCGCGCATAGCTGTTGTTGTCGGCGTTATCGAGCTGCTGCTTGACCGACTTCAGGCGTTTTTCCAGGTCCCGCAGACGCTCTTCCAGGTCCTCAGCGGAGAACTGCCGGGACTGGGCCAGGGCGCCGGCCAGTTCGTCGTGGGCATCCTTGGCCGCCAGCAGTTGCTGCTCCAGGACCTTGACGTCGTCCACCAGGGCGAAACGATGCTTGAGCACCGAAAGTTCGCCGAGCCAGCGCTGGGTACCGGTGATTTCCCGTTCCAGGCGCATCATTTCCTGGGTGCTGCTGCGCTGGTCGTTCTGCAGCGCGTCCTGTTCGTTGCGGTAGTGCTCGGCCTGGACGGTCAGCTCTTCCTTGCGCGCACTGGCGTAGTCGGACCAGGTGCCCAGCAGCGAATCGAGCAGTGGCGACAGGCGATGCAGTTTGCCGCGCAGGATGTCGCGCTGCTTCACGCCGTTGCCCAGGGCTTCCACCAGTGGGCCCGCGGCCACCAGCGAGTTGTAGTCCTGCTCCATGCGGCGCACGTCGCGGAAGGCTTCTTCGCAGGCGGCGATGTAGTCGACGCTGCCGGAGCGCAGGCTGTGCTCGAAGGCATCGAGGAACAGCTGCTTGAGCTTGGCCGCGGTGATTTCGCGCATGTGCAGCAGGTTGATGAACAACGCGCGGAAAGTCTTCAGGCTCTGCTCGCTGGTGGAGCGCAGCGGGATCAGGGTCAGGTCCAGCGGAATCGAGGTATGCCCGCCCACCAGCAAGCGGCGCAGTTCATCCGGCTTGAGTTCATAAGCCTTCAGGCCATGGCGCTCGAGGTTGGTGAACAGCTCTTTCTGCCGCAGGCAGGTGTCGTCCTTCTGGTAATGCGCCAGGTCCAGCGAGCCGGCATAGGCGAAGAACTGGTGACCGAAACTGCCGCCCGGACCGCGCCCGGCCACGCCGATCACGTGCGGGCCATGGGGCAGGGACACTTCCACCAGGATGTAGCTGGTATCGGTGGCGAAGTAGAAACGCCGCGATTGTTCCAGGCTGTACTTGCCGAAGCTCATGTCCGACATGCGCGCCAGGATCGGGAATTGCAGGGCGTTGATCGAAGCCGACTTGCCCAGGTTGTTCGCGCCGTAGACCGACAGCGGTTCTTCCAGCGGGAACAGGCCCAGGCTGTAGCCGGCGGTGTTCAAAAGGGCAAAGCGGCGGATGCCGTAGCGTTCCTTGCTCATGCGTCGAGCTCCTGTTCTTCGGCAATGGCGCGGGCCAGTGCGTCTTCTTCACTTTCTTCGGACTCGACGAATTCGCTGAGGTCCAGCGGATCGTCGGTCTGCAGCAGTTTTTCGTCGCTGTCTTCGTCGATCAGCACTGGCGTTGGCAATGGCAGCACGCTGTGCAGGCTGGCGGCCAGGTCACGGTCCTGCTGCACCGACAGGCACACATCGAGGAAGCGGTGCATCGGCGGCAGGAAGCGGTAGATGCCCGGCTCCTCGCCGGCGAAACCCAGTTGGGTCATGCGCCGCATGATTTTTTCTTCCAGTTCTTCATGGGTCTGTACTTCGGCCTGGATGAACAGGTCGCGGTACTTCTCCAGCAGGGACGGCAGTTCGTCACGGGCGAGGCTGCCGCCGTCGAGCACGGCGACCGGGTCGCGGCCCTGGTCGGCCAGGTGCTCCACCAGGATGAAGGTGAACAGCGCCAGGCGCTGGGCGGTCTTGTTCACCTGGGCGGCGGCGTTTTCCGGCACGAAGTAGTAGAAACCGCGGGTGTCGCACACCAGTTCGAAGCCCAGGGCCTTGAACAGGGTGCGGTACTGGTCCTGGAAGTTCGACAGCTGGGAATACAGCTCCGGGTCGCGGCGGCTGACGTGATAACCCTTGAACAGCTCGCGAAAGATCGGCGCCAGCTGGGACAGTTCGGAAAGATCAAGATGCATGTGGAGTGCTCGCAGAATTCTCGGCGGCGTCATCGCGGGCCGAGAGCAGGGCGAAGGAGCGCAGGCTGACCTGATGCTCGTGGGTGTGGTAGTCGCGGCGTTCCAGACGCTCGCGCTTGAAGCGTTTTTCCCGCGAGAGGCGGGAGAACCAGTACAGCAGCTCGTCGGTAGCGCCGTCCGGTTCCTGCTCCAGCAGCCAGGTCATCAGGTCCGGCATCGGCAGCGCGTCTTCGCAGCGGTCGAGCATCTCGCGGACCGTGCGCGGCGCCCGTGGCGCGTCGCCACCCTTGTGGCTCTTGTGCGCCTTGGGGAAGCGCGTCGGCTTCGGCTCGAAGCTGGCCAGGGCGTAGACATAGGCCTCGACCTGGCCGGAGCTGCCGAGGAAGGTGCTTTGCGGACGGGTGAACAGCGGCATGGCGGCTTGCGGCACGGCGTCGATGCCCTTGCGGCGGATGGCCGACAAGGCCAGGGCCGCGCCGCGGGTCACGGCGTTGTGCCGGCGGGCTTCTTCACGCAGCGGCAGCAGCAGTTCCCGGGCGTGACGCAGGGTCAGCTGGGCGCTGGTCTGCATTTCCAGGATCCGCGCGTGGGTGCGCAGCAGCATGTCGTCGTCCACCAGGTGGCCCAGGCGCTGCTGTTCGGTGAGCATGCGCAGCAGGACGTTCTCGACCTTGCGCACGCCTTGCTCGAAGGCGCCGTCGGCGTTCACCAGCTGGATCATCGGCTCGACGTATTCGTCCCAAGTGGCCAGTACCTCGGCATACCGCTGGCGTAGGGGGATCTGCCGGTCGCTGGTCTTGGCCCGTTCGGCGACGGCCACCAGGGCCTGTTCGTCGTTGGCGAGCTTTTTCAGTACATCGCGCACGCGCATGTCCAGCAGACGCAACTGGCGAGCCAGGTCATGGCCGTCGCGGATGTCGAAGGCGTCCTGGATATAACCGGCCAGGCGTTCGAGGTGGCGCAGGTAGGCTTCGATTTCCAGGCACAGGCCCAGGCGGTGCTCGCGCCGCAGGTAGGCGAGGAAGTCGTGGATCTGCGCGTTGAGCTCGAAACGGTTCGGGCTTTTCGCCACCGGAACCAGAATATCCAGGCGGATCCACACATCCAGCAGGCTGGTGATGTCCTGTGGCGTACTGTCAATTTGCTGTGCGGCCAGCTGTGAACGCAGTTCGGCGAGGCTCAGGGTGCCTTGGTCGAAGTGCTCGCACAGTGGCTCCAGAAGTGCCCAGTGTTCGGCGAGGGCGCGCAACACGCGCTTGGGTTCGATCATCGGAATGGCCGGCTGGTTGGCAATGAAAAGCGGCGATTGTACTGCATCGGAAGGCTGACGATTCACCCCTCGGTCTTGTCATGGGCTGGACGGGCGTTTTTTGTGACGAATCAACTGCGGGCGATCTTCGACGAAGGACGGTAGAATCCCCCCACTTCAGTTATCCACAAGTGGCCGACCTTTGCTTATCGAGTCCCGCCGTCGCGCTTATCTGTCCGCCATGCAGGTGGTCAGCTGGCTGCCGCGCACCGAATTGCCCTTTGCGGCGCCGTCCCGTCCCGAGTTGCTGGTGATTGCCGAGCCCGCGGTCGAGGCCCCGGCAGCCCCTGCACCTGTGGCCAAAACGGTTGCCGAGCCTGTGGCCAAGCCGGCCGAACGACCGAAAATCGAAGTGCCGCGTCCCGCCAGCGCTGCCGTTCGTCCGGTCAGCAAGCCCGTGGAGGAGGCGGAGGAGGCTCCGGCGCCGGTCAAGGCCCCGCCCGTGCCACCACCGCGTTTCGCCCTGCAATTGCTGCGCGCCGGTCGTTGCCTGCTGCTGGTGGAGTTACCCACAGGCGAAGCCTTCCAGAGCCGCGACCCTGCCTACCTGCTGCTCAAGGACATGTTGCGCGCCGCCGGCCTGCCGGACAGCCCGCAGATCCTCGCCGAGCCGGTGCGCTGGCCGATGCTGACCCGCGGCAATCTCGACCAGGGGCCGGACGCAGCGCGGGATTTCGTCCAGGCCTTTGTCGGGGCGCGGGTCGAAGAAGAACCTTGCGTCTGCCTGTGGCTGATCGGCCTGCCGGCGGTACGTTTCGCGGGCGAGGCCGATGCGCAAGCCTACAACCGTGAACTCCAGGTCGAAGGCCTGGGCTCGGCCTGGGCGCTGCCGGGGCTGGAATTATTAATGGAAGAGCCACAGCGTAAGGCTGATGTCTGGCAAGCCATGCGTCGGCTGATGGCGCGTTGGAAAAGTAGCAATGAGTGACGCTTTATCGTTCCGCCAGGCCACCGAGGCGGATCTGGATGCCATCCTGAAAATCGAATACGCGGCGTTCAGCCATCCCTGGACCCGCGGCATTTTCACCGACGCCCTGAAATCCTATGAAGTCTGGCTGATGTTCGAAGGCAGCCAGCAGGTCGGCCACGGGGTGATCCAGGTGATCATCGACGAAGCCCACTTGCTCAATATCACCGTCAAGCCGGAAAACCAGGGCCGCGGCCTGGGCCTGCGCCTGCTGGAAGAGCTGATGAAGCGCGCTTACCAGAAAGACGCGCGCGAATGCTTCCTCGAGGTGCGTTCCAGCAACCAGACCGCCTATCGTCTGTACGAACGCTACGGTTTCAACGAAGTCGGGCGCCGCCGTGATTACTATCCGGCGACAGGTGGGCGCGAAGACGCGCTGGTGATGGCCTGCACCCTGGTGGATTGACGAAGTATCAACCCGGGCAGACGGGTCAGGGTTTGCCGTCCAGCGGGTCGCGTTGGGCCAGTTCGGCCTCGTCCAGGCCATTGCCGCCGCCGATATCATCTTCATCGACAATGCTCAGGTCCCAGTCGGCCGGCTGGTCTTCACCGGCTTCATGGGCGGAGCGGGCGCCGTCTTCGCGGATCAGGTTTTCCGGGGTCAGCTCATCGTCGTTGGGCTCCTCGTCGGCGTTGCCGGTCAGGCTGGAGCCATGGATGTGCCTGTGGGGAGTAGGATGCTCCGCAGGGCTGGAAGCAGGGTCGCCGACCCTGGCGCCGGGTTCTTCTTCATCGAAATCCAGCTCTTCCACGGAACCCATGCGGTCTTCGTTATCGTCGATGGGCTCGGGCTGAGGCGCACCATAAGGACGTCGTGATTCAGTCATGACGATTGCTCATACTTTCGGGCTTAAAGGGTGGACCCTGAGAACCCTTCAAGATTCCACGGGCTGGATAAGCGGTATCTGCACAGACGCGCGTGACCCCGATAGGCGGTCGTCTGTCAAAGCAACGCATCAATCCTGAGGCTTCACAGCATGAACGAACTACAAGACCTGATTGATAACAACGAGCGTTGGGCCGAAGCGATCAAGCAGGAAGATCCTGACTTCTTCTCCAAGCTGGCCCGCCAGCAGACGCCGGAATACCTGTGGATCGGCTGCTCGGACGCCCGCGTACCGGCCAACGAGATCGTCGGCATGCTGCCCGGGGATCTGTTCGTACACCGCAATGTGGCCAACGTGGTGCTGCACACCGACCTCAATTGCCTGTCGGTGATCCAGTACGCGGTGGACGTGCTCAAGGTCAAACACATCCTGGTTACCGGTCACTATGGCTGTGGTGGCGTGCGTGCCTCGATGCAGGATCGCCAGCTGGGCCTGATCGATGGCTGGCTGCGCTCGATTCGCGACCTGTACTACGAACATCGCGAAGTGCTGGGGCAACTGGCCACTGAGGAAGAGCGGGTCGACCGCCTCTGTGAGCTGAACGTGATCCAGCAAGTGGCCAACGTCGGCCACACCAGCATTGTGCAAAATGCCTGGCATCGCGGGCAGAGCCTGTCGATCCACGGTTGCATCTATGGCATCAAGGATGGCCGCTGGAAGAGCCTGAACGCCACCATCAGTGGCTTCGAGCAGCTGCCGCCGCAGTACCGCCTGCGTCCGGTCGGGGCGCTCTGAGGCGCTGAAAACCCATCGCGAGCAAGCTCGCTCCTACGGGCGATGTGCCGTTCTGTAGGAGCGAGCTTGCTCGCGATGGGGATGTAGCCGTTACCGCTTGTCCGTCAGATATGCGGCGGTGCCTCGGTACTCATCGACGGCGCTGGCGCCTTCAACTGTTTCAGCTGGGTCTGTACCGGCTCGCTGGTGCACTTGGCCTGGGCCTGCTCCGGCGTCAGCTTGCGGATCGAGGTGTAGAACAGAGCGCAGGTCTGCTCTTTGTTGGTCACCTGCCAGTTCTGCGTGCAGCTTTTGAGCTGCGCCGCCGGATCGCTGCCCGGCTTGCTGCCCATCCCGGCCTGCCAGCAGGCGGCGCTCAGATCCTGCCCCATCACTTTCAAGCCGGCCGCATCGGCCTTGGCCTCGTCGCCGTCGTAGTTCTCCGGGTCCGCCGCGTACCAGATGTAACTCGGGTGGTTGGAACCCAGCACCGGCACCTTCAGGCCGGCGCTCGGGCTGATCTGCGCCAGGCCCAGCACACTCACGGTGGCGCCGTACTGCTGCTTGATCCAGTTACGCACCGGCGCGCCGAAGGCCACCATCGGCAGGGCAGCGCCGCTGGCGTTCTGGCTGACCTGCTTGACCATGGTGGTCTGGTAGTCCTGGAAGTAGCCGTAGACGCCTTCCAGGTCCTTGCCGGCAGTAGACGGAGCGGCGATTGGCGCAATGTCGATGATGGTCTGGTAGCCCGGTGTCTGCTCGGTTGGAATGCCATTGGTGGTGAGCAGGGTGGCCCAGCGGTCGGTGGTGGCCGATCTCAGGTAGTCCTGGGCTTGGGTCAGCGAGTAGTCCGGCGGGAAGTGCAGCAGCTCGACGCTCTTGCGGTTTTCCAGGGCCATGCCCAGCGGCAGGAACAGGTACCAGCTGTAGGTCCATTTGCCGTCGCTGTTGAGTTTGCTGGCGCCCTTGTAGGCCAGGTCGCCGGCATCCAGCAGGGCGGTCAGCGGCTTGCCATAGCCCTTCGGCACACCGCTGATGTTGGCGTACAGCTGGTTGTTATCGGTCTTCACCTTGACCTTGGCGGTGCTGTAGCCATCGCGCTTCACGCTTTGGGTCAGGTAGTGCTCGACGGTCTGTTCCAGCGTCCAGTTGCGGAAGCAGATCACGTTGCAGTTGTTGGGGTAGGAGAATAGTTGGGTGACACGCTGGGTGTTGCCCAGCTTCAGATCGACGTTGGCCTGGGCTGCGGTGCTCAGGGTCAGGCTACTGAGGGTCAGGCCGCCCAGGGTCAGGGCGGCGAGGGGAAGGGACAATCCTGTGAGTTTCATGCTTGGCTCCTTGTCAGCGTAGGCCTCGTCTGGGCGAGGTAAGTTCCACCCTGAAACAGTAGCGGGTGACAAGGAAAAAGGTGGAATAAATCTTCATTTCTGCACCCGCAAACGGCCGCCCGTGCGGCCGCTGCCACCGGTTCAGGCCGGGAAGTGCAGGGCATTGCTCAGGTCGCCCATGGGCGCTTGCCCCCGGGCGGTCATCGCCGCGTCCCGTTGCTTGAGGCCGTCGAGCGGTTCGAGCTGGAACACTCGGGTGATCAGCCGCAGGATCGACGCGGTGTCGTACACCGTATGGTCCACCGTGCCCTTGCGGGCGAACGGCGACACCACCAGCGCCGGGATGCGTGTCCCCGGCCCCCAGCGATCGCCCTTGGGCGGGGCGACGTGGTCCCACCAGCCGCCGTTTTCATCGACCGTGACGATCACCACCATGTTCTGCCACTGCGGGCTTTCGCGCAGCACCTTCAGGGCGCGCACGATATGCCGGTCGCCCGCGGCCACATCGGCATAACCGGCGTGCATGTTGAGGTTGCCCTGGGGCTTGTAGAACGCTACCGGCGGCAACTTGCCGGCCTCGGCATCGGCGAGGAAGCGGTTGCTGCTCGACTCATCGCCCAGGCCCGCATCGCGCAGGTGGTGGTTGCGTTCGTTCGGCTGCTCGGGACCGAACTGCGCGAAGTAGTTGAACGGCTGGTGGTGGTACTGGAAGTTGGGGATCTTCGGAATCCCCGCCGAATCCTTGTAGGCGTCCAGCGTGACCTGCCAGGCGCCGGCGTACCAGGCCCAGTCGATGTCCTTGCGCGAGAGCTTGTCGCCGATGGTGTCATGGCGCTGCGGCACCAGCACATTGGGCAGGTCGGCCTTGGCATAGGCCGGGCGCAGCGGGTCGCGGATCCAGGTCGGCCAGTAGGGCGGGGCCATGGTATTGACCGCGTAGCCGTCCGGGGTCAGCAGGCTCGGGCCGAATTGCGGCGGGCCGCTCATGGCGCTGGCCGGGGATTGCTCCAGCGGCTTGAGGCGGTTGTCGAGCGGGTCGTCGCTCTGCAGGGTGGCGATCTGCGGCTTGGCCACCGAATTGGCCGCGTCCGGATAAAACGGCACGGCGGCGCTGATCAGGTACTGGTGGTTGAGAAACGAGCCGCCGAAGGCGCCCTGGAAGAAGTTGTCGCACAGCACGAACTCCCGGGCCACATCCCACAGGCGCAGCTCATAGCGGCTCTGGGCGTAATGACCCATGGGCAGGCCGCCGGAGTCGGCCCAGGCGACGAAACCATCGTTCTTGCCGCCGTTGATCTGCATCTGGTTCTGGTAGAACACGTGCCACAGGTCGCGGGTGACCAGGCTCAGGGGCAGGTTCTCGCCATCGGGGCCCTTGAGGGCGAAGGGCGCGTTGGGCAGGCGTTCCTGGTACTGGGTGCCGACCGGGTAGGTCACGCCATCCAGGGCCTGGGGCCCGACCTGGGCGACGCCACCCCAGACCGGCGGCAAGGCCTGCAACAGGCTGCCATCCCGGTCGCGTTGCTGATAGTCGGCGGGCTTGAGGGCCGAGAGCGGTTTTTCCAGGCCCGGGAAATCGGCGAACAGGTTGTTGAAGCTGCGGTTCTCGGCATAGATCACCACCACGTTCTTCACGTTGTCGCGCAGCGCCCGGTCCAGCTCGGCGGGCGACAGCGGGCGCTCCACCGGCTTGCCTGGCGTCTGTTCGTTGTGGCCGCAAGCGCTGAGCGTCGCGCCGACACCCAGCACCGCCACGCCGCCGAGAAAACGTCGACGGCTGGTGTCGGTGGGGTGCTCCGTGGCCTTGGAATGCTCTGGGTCTTTCGAGTTTTCGTCGCTCATGCCGGGTCCTGATTACCTTTTGATCAATTCGTAACAAAATATTTCGGCTGCAGGGTAGCAACCGAATATGACGGCAAGACTACAGAAAAGGCTCTGGGACGGGGCTTGGAAGATAGTAGGGGGAGGCTGGAAAGCGTGTAGGTCTGCTTCTGTAGGCGCGAGGCTTGCCCGCGATGAGGGCATGGCGGGCACCCTCGGCCAGGTGGCCGATCGCGAGCAAACTCGCTCCAGCAGAAGAGCGAGTCGCTCGCAAAAGATCAGGGCGCCACGGGCGGCATATAGCTCAGCGTGGTACCTAACGCCCACAGCAGGACCAGCACCAGCGGCGTGTGCACCAGCAACTGGACGAAGGAGAAACCGATCAGATCCCGCGCCTTGAGCCCCAGCACCCCCAGCAGCGGCAGCATGTAGAAGGGGTTGATCAGGTTCGGCAGCGCCTCGGCGGCGTTGTAGATCTGCACCGCCCAGCCCAGGTGGTATTGCAGGTCATTGGCCACCTGCATCACGTAGGGCGCCTCGATGATCCACTTGCCGCCGCCGGAGGGAATGAAGAAGCCCAGCACCGCCGAGTAGATGCCCATCAGCAGCGCGTAGGTGTCGTGGGAGGCGATCTGCACGAAGAAGGTCGAGATGTGGTGGGCCAGGGTCTGGCCGTCGACACCCTTGACCACGGTCAGTAAGGCCGCGATGGAGCCATACAGCGGGAACTGGATCAGCACCCCGGTGGTGGTCGGCACGGCCCGGGCCACCGCTTCGAGGAAACTGCGCGGGCGCCAGTGCAGCAGCGCGCCGAGCATCAGGAACAGAAAGTTATAGGTGTTGAGCCCGGAAATCGCGGTGATCGCCGGCTTGGTAGCGAACTCGTGGTAGAGCCAGCCGGCTGCCAGCAAGGCCAGCAGGATGGTCAGCAGCGGGCTGTATTCCAGCCATTCGCCGGGGCGGGTGCGCGGTTGTGGCTTGGGCATGCTGAAGCTCGGGTCGATGCCGCAGGCCTTGGCGTCGCGCGCCGAGTTCGGGCCGGGCGCGGTGGCGTAGGCGATGACCAGCGAGACCAGGATCAAGGCCAGCAGCAATACGCCGGACTGCCAGAGAAAGATGGTCTGGGTGAACGGAATCACCCCGGTGATCGACAGGATCGACGGCGGCAGGCTGCCGGGGTTGGCCTGCAATTGCGCGGCGGACGACGACAGGCCCAGGGCCCAGACCGCGCCCAGGCCCAGGTAGGCCGCGGCGCCGGCGGCGCGGTAGTCCATGCGCAGCTCGGTACGCCGGGCCAGGGCCCGCACCAGCAAGCCGCCGAACACCAGGGACAGGCCCCAGTTGAGTAAGGAGGCGACCATGGAGATCAGCGCCACCCAGGCCACGGCGGAACGGCCGTTTTTCGGGATGCGCGCCAGTTTGTCGATCAGCTTCACCGCCGGCGGCGAGCTGGCGACCACGTAACCGCCAATGACCACGAAGGCCATCTGCATGGTGAAGGGGATCAGGCTCCAGAAGCCATCGCCGAAGGCCATGGCGGTGTCGGTGGGCTTGGCGCCCATGGCCATGGTGGCCAGGGCGACTATGACCACCGCCAGCGCGGCGAACACCCAGGAGTCGGGGAACCAGCGCTCGGCCCAGTTCGAGCAGCGCAGGGCAAAACGGGCGGAACGGCTGTCTTCAATGTCTGTGGACACGTCGATACCTCAAGTCTTTTTATGATTGTCAGGAGGTCGGCCAGCCCCAGGCTGGGGCGGCCGAAAACTGTGCAAGAATGCGGCAATTGGTACCCACTGCAAAGGATTGAAGTACATGCCATTCCCGCTCGAAGAACGCCAGGCGCTGCTCAAGGTCAAGGGTGTCGGCGAAACCGTGGTTGCCCGCCTCGAACAACTGGGCATCGATTCCCTCGCCCGATTGGCCCGGGCCGATGCCCTGGACATCGTCACTCAGGCCTCGGCCCTGGTCGGCTCCAGCTGCTGGAAAAACAGCCCCCAGGCCCGCGCGGCGATCCAGGCGGCGATCGCCCTGGCCAAGGACGCCTGAAGCGGTGAGCCGCGAAACGCCTTTCGCCTATCAGGCCGTCTACCGCTACCTGGTGGAGTGGCTGGACGGCGCCAGCGCGGCCGAACAGCGCCTGCCGTCATTGCGCGCCCTGGCCCAGCGCCTCAAGGTCTCGGTCTCCACCACCAAGTACGCCTACGCTTTACTCGAAGACGAAGGGCGGATCTACGCCCGGCCCAAGCAGGGCTACTTCAGCCGCCCCGTGCCGGCGCCAGGGCTGGCGCCGGATACGCACCTGCTGGACAGGGTCTATGCCTACGCCCGCCAGCCCGGAATGCTGGCGCTGTGCAGCGATGCCCCGGCGATGTTGCTGTCCCTGGACAATCCCCTGTTGACGGCCGAGCGCGAACTGGTGCGCCAGTACCCGCGTTCCCAGGCGCCGCTGTACCAGCCGTTTGGCGAGGCGGAGCTGCGCACGGCGCTGGCCGAGCGCTACACCCGCTCGACCACGGATTACTGGCAGGCCGAGCAGGTGTTTCTCGGTACGGACCTGCGCGCCGTGCTGGCATTGTCGCTGGATGCCCTGGAGCTGAACGGCAGCGTCGCCCTGGTGGAGTCGCCCTGTTCCTGGACGATCCTGCGGCAATTGCAGGCGGCGAAGATCCGGGTGATCGAGCTGCCGCTGGACGCCGAAGGGCGTTTCGATCGACAGCGGCTGCATGAGGCGCTGCAACACGAACCGGTGCGCCTGGTGCTGCTGTCCTCGACGTTGAATACGCCCCACGGCAGCCTGATGCCCGCGGCGGACAAACAGCAGCTGTGCCGCTGGCTGGGGGAGCGCGGCATCTGGTTGTTGGAAAATGACAGCTATGGCGAGTTCTGCTTCACCCCGGAGCCGGCGCGGTATCGCGATTACGCCGATCCCGAACGGCTGTTGGTGTTCTCCACCTTCGACAAGCTCATCGGTTCCGAGGCGCCCTTCAGCTATGTGCTGTGTCGGGGCCAGGGCGCGCGCTTGCAGCGGCATTTTCTCGAGCGCGCGTTCCGCCTGTCACCAATCCGCCAGAAGGCCGTGGCCAAGCTGCTGGGCAGCGGCCGTGTCGATCAGCACCTGACTCAGCTGCGTGGCCTGTTGCGCGAACGCATGGGCCAGATGCGGGCGCTGCTGGCCGAACATGCCGCCGAGCAGTTGCGCGTGGTCACCCCGGCCGGGGGCGCGACCTTCTGGGCCGAGGCCACGCGCCCGGTGGATATGGCCCAGGTCTATGAGCAACTGCTGGGCCAGGGCATCGTCATCGCCCCGGGGCAGATGTTCAGCCAGCAAGGCCTCTGGCGCCATCACCTGCGCCTGAGCTTCACCCTCGACTGGCGCCAGGACATCGCCGGCGCCGTGCAACGGCTGGCCCGGGCCATCGATCAGACGCCGTAGCAGTGCCGCGCCTCGGGGAAGCGGCCGTCGCGCACCTCGGCGGCGAACTGCTCGCAGGCCTGGCTGATCAGCGCCCCGACATCGGCGTACTGTTTGACGAAGCGCGGCACCTGGGGCCCGCCCAGGCCCAGCAGGTCCTCGGTCACCAGCACCTGGCCGTCGCAGGCGGGGGAGGCGCCGATGCCGATGGTTGGCATCGGTGAGAAGTCGCTGATACGCCGCGCGAGGTTTTCCGCCACCCCTTCCAGCAGCAGGCTGAACGCCCCGGCTTCGAGGTGGGCGCGGGCGTCGGCCTCGATGGCCTGGGCGGTGGCATCGTTCAGGCCCTGGGCCTTGAAGCCGCCCATGACGTTCACGTACTGGGGCATCAGGCCGATATGGGCCATCACCGGAATCCCGCGTTGCACCAGGAACTCCAGGGTCGGCGCCAGGGCCTGTCCGCCTTCGAGCTTGAGCGCATCACAGCCGGTGCGCGCCAGCACCTCGGCACAGTTGCGGTAGGCCTGTTGCGGCGATTCCTGGTAACTGCCGAACGGCATGTCGGCGATCACACAGGCCAGCCGGGTGCTGGTGACCACGGCGCGGGTGTGGCCGATGATCTCTTCCAGGCTCATGTCCAGGGTGGAGGCGCGGCCGTAGCCGACCATGGCGGTGGAGTCGCCGATCAGCACGAAATCGACGAACGGGTCCATCAGCCGCGCCATGTGGCTGGTGTAGGCGGTCAGGGAAACGATCTTCTGCTGGCCTTTCATGGCCACCAGTTGCGGCACGGTCAGGCGTTTGCTGCGGGTATGGATGCTCATGGCGGCTTTCCTGTTGCGGGTGGGAAAGTCGCCGATTATTGGCGTCTGCGGCGCCGATTCAATGCACAGGATCGCGCTAAAAACCGACCCAGAAGGGTGTTGCGGTTGTCCCTCGCGGCGTTTGCGTAGACCATGGGCGCCTTGAATTCTGCCCAACACCGAGTGGCTTTATGTCTTTTTCCCCTGATGCGCGGCCGGCGCCGTTTTCCCGGTCCGACTACAAGACCCTGGGTCTGGCGGCACTGGGCGGCGCCCTGGAAATCTACGATTTCATCATCTTCGTATTTTTCGCCCTGACCCTGAGCCAGCTGTTCTTCCCGCCGGAAATGCCCGAGTGGCTACGGCTGTTGCAGAGTTTCGGGATCTTCGTCACCGGCTACCTGGCGCGGCCGCTGGGCGGCATTCTCATGGCGCACTTCGCCGACCGCCTGGGGCGCAAGAAGGTGTTCAGCCTGAGCATCCTGATGATGGCCCTGCCATGCCTGCTGATCGGCATCATGCCGACCTACGCGCAGATCGGCTATTTCGCGCCGCTGTTGCTGCTGGCGCTGCGGGTGCTGCAAGGCGCGGCGGTGGGCGGTGAGGTGCCGAGCGCCTGGGTGTTCGTCGCCGAACACGCCCCGGCCGGCCATCGCGGTTATGCCCTGGGCTTTCTGCAGGCCGGGCTGACCTTCGGCTACCTGATCGGCGCGCTGACCGCGACCCTGCTGGCGCAGCTCTTCACCCCGGCGGAAATCCTCGATCACGCCTGGCGTTATCCCTTCCTGCTCGGTGGGGTGTTCGGCGTGATCGGCGTCTGGCTGCGCCGCTGGCTCAGCGAAACCCCGGTGTTCATGGCCATGCAGGAGCAACGCGACAGCGCCGTCGAACTGCCGTTGCGCACCGTGCTGCGCGAGCATCGCCTGGCCCTGTTGCCGGCGGCGATTCTCACCTGTGTGCTGACCTCCGCGGTGGTGGTGTTCGTGGTCATCACCCCGACCATGATGCAGAAAACCTTCGGCATGAGTGCCAGCCACACCTTTGCCCTGAGCAGCCTGGGCATCGTCTTCCTGAATATCGGTTGCGTGCTGGCCGGGTTGATCGTCGACCGCATTGGCGCCTGGCGCACGGTGATGCTCTACAGCCTGCTGCTGCCACTGGGCATCGGCCTGCTCTACGGCTGCCTGATCAGCGGCGGCGACTGGGTCGGCCTGGCCTACGCCATCGCCGGCCTCGGCTGTGGCGTGGTGGGCGCGGTGCCGTCGGTGATGGTCGGGCTGTTTCCGGCGCGGATCCGCGTGTCCGGCATCTCCTTTACCTACAACATCGCCTACGCGCTGTGGGCGAGCACCACGCCCTTGCTGCTGATCGGCCTGATGCCCTGGAGCCCATGGATCTGCGTGATGTATTGCGCGGTGATGGGCGCGGTCGGGGTCATCAGCGCCGGCTATTTTGGGGCGCGCATGCCGAAGCTGACGGGGAGTGCGGTGCCTGGGGTTTGTGCGGGGTCCTGAGGCTCTTTCGCGAGCAAGCGAGCGCTCCCGCAGGGGAGAATTTTTCGCCTCCGGAAATACCTGCAGGCGCCGGCGCGCGCGGGCTAGAGCCTTCGCCGCCAAGCTGCTGTTTAACCCTGCCAATACCGTTGAATGTTGTGCTTAGCCAAGGCCCATTTACCCGCTAATCTCTCGAAAAAAAACGCGCGGTCCACGCGCCAGTTTTCGGGAGCTGCCTTGATCCGGTCCGTCCTTTGTTCCCTGCGTGATTTCTCCACGCTGCCCCCGCTGCTGCAGGCGGCGTGGTTGTCCTTTGCCATTGGTCTGTTCATGACCCTGCTTCATCTGTGGATCTTCAATTTTGTCGACTATGGGCTGGACGGTGCCAACGTCGAATCCCTCAGCGGCAAGGTGCTGTATGCCGACGGTGGCGGGATGCTGATACAGGACGCGGACAGTGGCGAATACACCCGGCTCAAGGTGGTTCGTGGCATCACCTATCTGAACGTCGGCCATGACCAGATCCTGGGGCGCACGCTGAGCTTCACCCACCTGCGCGATGCGGTGCTGAGCTGCACCCTCGATGGCGAGGAGCTGTGCATCGCGCAATGCTCCAACGCCATGGAATGCCTGGACAGTCGCCGCGAGCGCGAGACGCCGCAGGGCATATTGATCGTAGCCTTCGGCACCAGCCTGGTGTGCCTGGGCCTGCATGTGCTGCGCCGGCGCAAGTCCGCGTCGGGTACCGGGATCTTTTGAATTGCCGCCGGGCACCGTTGCCCCTAGGCTGTGCGGCATCCGTTTCAGACCAGGAGCCCTGCATGCAGGTCGTGCCGATACTCGAGACTTGTGCACAGGTGCAGGCGCGTGTGCGCGAGCTGCGCAACCAGCCGGACGTGCGCAAGTACATGTACACCTCCCACGAGATTTCCGAGGCCGAACACCGTGCCTGGCTCGACTCGCTGGCGGGCAATCCGCGCCAGTCGGTGTTCGTGGTGCTGCAAGAGGGAATCGCCTGCGGCGTGGTGTCGCTGAACGCGATCAATGCCCTGCACAAGAGCGCCGACTGGGCTTTCTACCTGGACAGCGGCTTGCAGGGCAAGGGCCTGGGCAGCCAGCTGGAATTCTGGCTGCTCGACCATGCCTTCGGCGCAGCCGGCCTGGAAAAGCTCAACTGCGAGGTGCTGGCGCTGAACCAGGCGGTGATCCGCCTGCACCAGAAGTTCGGTTTCACCCTCGAGGGCGTGCGCCGGCAGAATGTCGAGAAGGACGGCCAGCGCATCGATGTGATGCTGCTCGGCATCACCCGCGAGGAATGGGCCGCCCAGCGTCCGGGCATGCTCGCGGTGATGGCGCGGCTGGGGCGCTGAAAGCCGTTACGCATAACGGTCAGATGGCAGCGACATGACCATTGCGTCATTTTGCCGGGGCAGGCTGTCCAGGCCGGCTATCATCAGCCACGACGATTTTCACAGGCGGGGGCTTTCATGGGCGCAGGGCACAGTCACGGACAGGTTCGGGCCGGACACGAACGCAAGTTATGGATGGCCCTGGGGCTGACCGGCAGCTTCATGATCGCCGAGGTGATCGGCGCCTTTGTCACTGGCAGCCTGGCGTTGCTGTCCGATGCCGCCCACATGATGACCGACGCGCTGGCGCTGGCGATCTCCCTGGTGGCGATCCAGGTCGGCAAGCGCGCGGCCGATCGCAAGCGCACCTTCGGTTATGCGCGCTTCGAGATTCTCGCCGCGGCGTTCAACGCCATCCTGTTGTTCGTGGTCGCTTTCTACATCCTGTTCGAGGCCTGGCAGCGCCTGTCCGCGCCAGCGGAAATCCAGTCCACGGGCATGCTGGTGATCGCGGTGCTGGGGCTGATCGTCAACCTGATTTCCATGCGCCTGCTGGCCTCGGCGAGCGCCGAAAGCCTCAACGTCAAGGGCGCCTACCTGGAAGTCTGGAGCGACATGCTCGGCTCCATCGGCGTGATCGTCGCGGCACTGGTGATCATGTACACCGGCTGGGGCTGGGTCGATTCGCTGGTGGCGGCGGCCATCGGTTTCTGGGTGCTGCCGCGCACCTGGACGCTGCTCAAGGAGAGCATGAACGTGCTGCTGCAAGGCGTGCCGGACGGCATCGATATCGACCAGGTCGAGCAGGGCATCCGCGCCATCGACGGGGTGACCGAGGTTCACGACCTGCACCTGTGGGCCCTGACCAGCGGCAAGAACGTGATGAGCACGCACCTGGTGGCCGACCTGGGGCGGCGCAGCGAACAGCAGATCCTCGCCGAGGTCACCGAGCTGATGCACGAGCGCTTCGATATCTCCCATGTGACGGTCCAGGTCGAACAGGCCGGCTTTCACGAACAGGGGCACGAAGAGCACGTGCACTGAGTCCGGCGCCGTTCTTGAGGGCGCAGGAGGTCCTACGGACCTATCGCAGCCTGCGGCAGCGGCTACAGGGTTTTAGTCGCGCTCTTCGAGCACGTAACCGACGCCGCGCAGGGTGTGGATAAGTTTGCTCTCGAACGGGTCGTCGATCTTGGCCCGCAGGCGGCGGATCGAGACTTCCACCACATTGGTGTCGCAATCGAAGTTCATGTCCCACACGAACGAGATGATCTGGGTCCGCGACAGCACCACGCCGCTCTGGCGCATCAGCAGGTGCAGCAGGGCGAACTCCTTGGTGGTCAGGTCGATGCGTTGCTTGCCGCGAAAGGCCCTGTGGCGGCCCTGGTCCAGTTCCAGGTCGGCCACCCGCAACACGTCGGGTGTCGGTGACTGCTCGCTGCGCCGCAACAGGCTGCGCACTCGCGCCAGTAGCTCGGGGAATTCGAACGGCTTGACCAGGTAATCGTCGGCGCCCAGGTCCAGGCCCTTGATCCGGTCCACCAGCCGCCCCTGGGCGGTGAGCATCATGATCCGCGTATTGCTGTTCTGGCGAATGCGCTGCAGCACCCCCCAACCGTCCAGCTCCGGCAGATTGACGTCGAGAATCACCAGGTCGTAGGCGTGCTGGCGGGTCAGGTGCAGGCCGTCGGCGCCGTTGTTGGCGCAATCGACGACGTAGCCGCTTTCGCTCAATCCCTGATGCAAGTAGTCGGCGGTTTTCGGTTCATCCTCGATCACCAGAATGCGCATGCTGAATTAGCCTCGGTGTTTAATGCAGTGGGGAGGCCCAATAACTTTGTTGGAAGTAACGGGCTGGGTGATTCAACTTTCAAAGTTTCGAATTTCAAAGTTCTGGATTTAAAAGCTTCGAAGTGTCGTGCGGGGAGAAGTTGTTTCTCTATATTTCAAGTTGTTGGTTTATTGCACTTGCTCTCGGGTCGATGGCCGGGATGTTAATACAGAAGCCCGTGGCAGAGCGTTTGCTAACGGATTTGTAATCTTTGCGCCACCCTGTCGATAAGTACCGAAGGCTACATTTGGCCGGCACTAAATACTCACCTGTTAGTTGTTTTATGGGTGGAGTGTGGATGCGTCGTGCCGGTTCAACTTCCTCGCGCCGCCCAGCCTCCGCCGTCACTCTGTACCGGTAAGGGGCCAGAAAGCGTTATGCCAACCACCATTAAAAAACTTGCCTGGATAGTCGGGGCATTGTCTGGCGTCCTGTTGTTGGCCAGTGCCTCGCTGCAGGAAGCCGCGGCGGCCGAGGGCCGGGTGCTGAGCCTCGACAACGCCCTGGCGGGCGCCTTCGCCAACAACCCCGAACTGGCGGCCGCGCGCTGGGAAATCGACATCGCCCAGGGCGGCCGGCAGCAGGCGGGATTGATCCCCAACCCGGTGTTGTCCTGGGACGCCGAAGACACCCGCCGCAGCTCGCGCACCACCACCGTCAAGCTCAGCCAGACCCTGGAACTGGGCGGCAAGCGCGGGGCGCGCATCGATGTTGCCAGCCGTGCCCAGGACGCCGCGGCGCTGGAGCTGGAACGCCAGCGCAACCAGCTGCGCGCCGATGTGATCGCGGCCTTCTACGGCGCCTTGCGTGCCCAGGAGCGCAGCGATCTGGCCGGGCGTTCCCTGGCCCTGGCCGAGCGCGGGCTGACGGTGGCCAAGGGGCGGGTGAGCGCCGGCAAGGCCTCGCCCGTGGAAGCCACCCGCGCCCAGGTCCAGCTCTCGGAAGTACGCCTGGAGCTGAGCCGCGCCGAGATGGATCGGGCCAACGCCTATCGGCAGCTGGCGACCGTGACCGGCGCTGCCACCACCGACTTCAGCGCCGTCGCGGAGCCAGCCAACGGGCTGCCCTCGCTGCCGCCTTCGGCGCAATTGCTGGCGCGCCTGCAACAGACCACCGAACTGCGCCTGGCCGAAATGCAGGTGGTGCAGCGCGAAGCGTCCCTGGGGCTGGAAAAGGCCCAGCGCATTCCCGACCTCGATATCAGCGTGGGCAGCCAGTACGACGCCAGTGTGCGTGAGCGGGTCAACCTGGTCGGGGTGTCGATGCCGATTCCGCTGTTCAACCGCAACCAGGGCAACGTGCTGTCGGCGGCGCGCCGTGCCGATCAGGCCCGTGATTTGCGCAACGCCGCTGAGCTGCGCCTGCGCAGCGAAACCAAGCTGGCTCTCGATCAGTGGAGCACCGCCAGCAACGAAGTGCAGTCGTTCAACCGGGTGATCCTGCCGGCCGCGCAAAACGCCGTGGACACCGCCACCCGTGGCTTCGAGATGGGCAAGTTCAACTTTATCGAGGTGCTCGACGCCCAGCGCACGCTGATCAGCGCCCGCACCCAGTACATCGCCGCGGTGGCCCAGTCCACCGACGCCTGGGTGCGCATCGAGCGCATCTACGGCGATCTCGCCGGCCCCGATCGCACGCTGTGAAAACGCTGTTGTTCGTCCTGTTGTGCCTGGGCGGGCTGCTGCTCGTGGACTGCAGTGTGCCGGTCCGGGCCGAGGAGACCTCGTCCCATTGGTGTCTGCATGAACTGCATCGGGCGCTCGGCGATTTCTTTTTTCCACAGACCTCGTGACGCGTCGCCGTTGCCGGATGACGCGTCGAGTCGATTTTTTCAGGAGCATTCATGGACAAGAAACGAAGCACAGCCATGGCACTGGCCGTGGCGGTCGCGCTCGGCGTGGCCGGGTTGATGTGGCAGGACCTGTTCCAGGGGGCGCCGGTGGCCGCGCAGGCGAAACCCGCGGCCAAGGCGGATGCGCACAAGGACGGCGAGGCGCATCAGGATGGCGAGACGCATCAGGAAGCTGAGGGAGCTCAGCCGGAAGCTGAGGGACATGCCGAGGAAGAGGGCAAGGTCGAACTCAGCGCCGAGCAGATCAAGGCCGCCGACATTCAACTGGCCGCGGCCGCACCGCGCAATCTCAGCAGCTTGCTGACGCTGCCGGGGGAGATCCGCTTCGACGAGGACCGCACCTCGCACATCGTGCCGCGCGCGGCCGGGGTGGTGGAGTCGGTGGCGGTCAATCTCGGCCAGACGGTGAAGAAGGGCGAGCTGCTGGCGGTGATCGCCAGCCAGCAGATCTCCGACCAGCGCAGCGAGCTGGCCGCCGCCGAGCGTCGGGTCGAGCTGGCGCGCACCACCTTCCAGCGCGAGCGCCAGCTGTGGGTCGACCAGATCTCCGCCGAGCAGGATTACCTGCTGGCGCGCCAGACCCTGCAGGAAGCCGAAATCGCCCTGAACAACGCTCGGCAAAAAATGAATGCCCTGAGCGGCAGCACGGTGCTGGCGGGCGGCAATCGCTATGAGATGCGTGCGCCGTTCGACGGCGTGGTGGTGGAAAAACACCTGAGCGTCGGCGAGGTGGTGGGCGAGACCAGCGCCGCCTTCACCCTGTCCGACCTGTCCCGGGTCTGGGTCACCTTCGGCGTGTTTCCCAAGGACCTGAACAAGGTCCGGGTGGGCAAGCCGGTCCGGGTGCAATCCACTGAACTGGGCACCCAGGTGCAGGGCACGGTGGCCTATGTCGGCAGCCTGCTGGGCGAGCAGACCCGGACTGCCACGGTGCGGGTCACGGTGCCCAACCCGGACGATGTCTGGCGGCCGGGGCTGTTCGTCTCGGTGCAGGTGGCGACCGACACCTACCAGGCCGGCGTCACCGTGCCGCAAGAGGCGATCCAGACCGTGGAGGACAAACCTTCGGTGTTCGTGCGCGTCGCCGACGGTTTTCAGGCCACGCCCGTGGTGCTGGGCGGCAGCGAAGGCGGCTTCGTCGAGATCCGCGAAGGCTTGCCGGCCGGGGTCCAGGTGGCGACCTCCGGCAGCTTCATCCTCAAGTCCGAACTGGGCAAAGGCTCGGCCGAGCATGGCCATTGATCCGTCTCATCACCGAGTGTTTCCCTGGAGAGTGACTTCCCATGTTTGAACGCATCATTCAATTCGCCATCGAGCAGCGCATCATCGTGCTGCTGGCGGTGCTGCTGATGGCCGCCGTGGGCGTCGGCAGCTACCAGAAACTGCCGATCGACGCAGTGCCGGACATCACCAACGTGCAGGTCCAGGTCAACGCCAGCATGCCCGGCTACTCGCCGCTGGAAACCGAGCAGCGCATCACCTATCCGGTGGAGGTGGCCATGGCCGGCCTGCCGGGCCTGGAGCAGACCCGCTCGACTTCGCGCTCGGGCCTGTCCCAGGTGACGGTGATCTTCAAGGAAGGCACCGACCTGTACTTCGCCCGGCAGCTGGTCAACGAGCGCCTGCAAGTGGCCCGCGAACAGCTGCCTGAAGGCGTGGAGGCGAGCATGGGGCCGATCTCCACCGGCCTTGGCGAGATCTTCTTCTGGACGGTGGAAGCCGAGCCGGGCGCGCTCAAGGAAGACGGCACGGCCTACACCCCGACTGACCTGCGGGTGATCCAGGACTGGGTCATCGCCCCGCAGCTGCGCAACGTGCCGGGGGTGGCCGAGATCAACACCATCGGCGGTTTCGCCAAGCTCTATCAGATCGCCCCGGACCCCAGGCGCCTGGCGGCCTACAACCTGACCCTGGGCGACCTGATGACCGCCCTGGACCGCAACAACGCCAACGTCGGCGCCGGCTACATCGAGCGCAACGGCCAGCAGTTGCTGATTCGCGCGCCGGGGCAGGTGAAGTCCATCGAGGACATCGCCAACATCGTGATCAACACCGTGGACGGCACGCCGATCCGCGTCAGCAACGTGGCCACCGTGGACATCGGCCGTGAGCTGCGCACCGGCGCGGCCACCGAGAACGGCCGCGAAGTGGTGCTCGGCACGGTGTTCATGCTGGTGGGGGAAAACAGCCGCACGGTGTCCCGGGTGGTGGCGGAAAAACTCGCCGAGATCAATCGCTCGCTGCCCAAGGGTGTGACCGCAGTCACCGTGTACGACCGCACCAACCTGGTGGACAAGGCCGTGGCCACGGTGAAGAAAAACCTCATCGAAGGCGCGCTGCTGGTCATCGCCATTCTGTTCCTGTTCCTGGGCAATATCCGCGCCGCGCTGATCACCGCCATGGTGATCCCGCTGGCCATGCTGTTCACCTTCACCGGCATGTTCACCAACAAGGTCAGCGCCAACCTGATGAGCCTCGGCGCGCTGGACTTCGGGATCATCGTCGACGGCGCGGTGGTGATCGTCGAGAACGCCATCCGCCGCCTGGCCCATGCCCAGCAGCATCACGGGCGCATGCTCACCCGTTCCGAACGCCTGCACGAAGTCTTCGCCGCGGCCAAGGAAGCGCGACGGGCGCTGATCTACGGGCAACTGATCATCATGGTGGTGTACCTGCCGATCTTTGCCCTGTCCGGGGTGGCGGGGAAGATGTTCCACCCGATGGCCTTCACCGTGGTGATCGCTCTGCTGGGGGCGATGATCCTCTCGGTGACTTTCGTGCCCGCGGCGATCGCGCTGTTCGTCACCGGCAAGGTCAAGGAAGAGGAAAACTTCGTCATGCGCGGCGCCCGTCGTGGCTACGAGCCGGTGCTGCGCTGGGTGATGAGCCATCGTTCCCTGGCCTTTGCCCTGGCCTTCCTCAGCGTGCTGGTTTCGGGCCTGGTGGCCAGCCGCATGGGCAGTGAATTCATCCCCAGCCTCAGCGAAGGCGACTTCGCCCAACAGGCGATGCGCGTGCCCGACGCCAGCCTCACGCAGTCGGTGGAAATGCAGAAGACCCTGGAGAAAACCCTGCTGGCGCAGATACCGGAAATCGAGCGGGTGTTCGCCCGTACCGGTACCGCCGAGATTGCCTCGGACGTGATGCCGCCGAACATTTCCGATGCCTACCTGATGCTCAAGCCCAAGGAGCAATGGCCGGACCCGGGCAAGTCGCGCGAGGCGATCATTGCCGACATCGAACGGGTCAGCAACAGCCTGCCGGGCAACGTCTACGAGCTGTCGCAACCGATCCAGCTGCGTTTCAACGAACTGATTTCCGGGGTGCGCAGCGATGTCGCGGTGAAGGTCTTCGGCGATGACATGGAGGTGCTGAACAAGACCGCCGAGGCGATCTCGCAGACCTTGCAGAAGATCGACGGCGCCGCCGAAGTGAAGGTGCAGCAGACCACCGGCCTGCCGGTGCTGACGGTGAATGTCGACCGCGACAAGGCGGCCCGTTTCGGCCTCAACGTCGGCGATGTGCAGGACGCCGTGGCGATTGCCGTGGGCGGGCGCAAGGCGGGCATTCTGTACGAGGGCGACCGGCGCTTCGACATGCTGGTGCGCATGTCCGACGCCCAGCGCACCGATATCGACGGGCTGTCGCGCCTGCTGATTCCGGTGGCCGCGGCCGCGGGCAGCGTCAACGGGCAACTGGGTTTCATCGCCCTGTCGGAAGTCGCCAGCGTCGACCTGGTGCTCGGCCCGGCGCAGGTCAGCCGCGAGAACGGCAAGCGCCTGGTGATCGTCAGCGCCAACGTGCGTGGGCGCGACATGGGTTCCTTCGTCGAAGAAGCGACCCGGGCCATCGGCGATCAGGTGAAGATCCCGACCGGCTACTGGATCACCTGGGGCGGCCAGTTCGAACAGTTGCAGGAAGCCTCCAAGCGCCTGGAGATCGTGGTGCCGGTGGCGCTGCTGCTGGTGTTCGGCCTGTTGTTCATGATGTTCAACAACCTCAAGGACGGGCTGCTGGTGTTCACCGGGATTCCCTTCGCCCTGACCGGCGGGATCATGGCCCTGTGGCTGCGCGACATCCCGCTGTCGATCTCGGCGGGAGTGGGCTTCATCGCGCTGTCGGGGGTGGCGGTGCTCAACGGCCTGGTGATGATCGCCTTTATCCGCAACCTGCGCGAAGAAGGGCGGATGCTCGCGGCGGCGGTCAACGAAGGCGCGCTGACCCGCCTGCGCCCGGTGCTGATGACCGCCCTGGTGGCGTCCCTGGGGTTCATCCCCATGGCCCTGGCCACCGGCACCGGCGCTGAAGTGCAGCGGCCGCTGGCCACCGTGGTCATCGGCGGCATCATCTCCTCCACCGCCCTGACCCTGCTGGTACTGCCAGCGCTGTACCACTGGGCGCACCGCAAGGAGGAAGAACAGGAGCTGCAAGAGCTGCTGAACGACTGACCTGCAATCGGCCTCACCCAACCCCGCCTGCGTCATGCGCAGGCGGGGTTTTGTTTATGTGGGGATTGCCACAAGCCGAATCGGGGAGGAGGTAAATAACGGGCAAAAAAAAGCGCCCCATGCGGGACGCTAAAAATTCATCTCTTTCCAAAGGAGCATTCGAAAAAACGCTTCAGAGATGAATGTGCTCGGGGTGGGCCGGCGTCAGCGGGAGGCTGTGCACGCCTGGGGCCCTGTGGTTCTGTGAGGGGCGGCGTTGGTTGCGCCGTTGTGGTTCTTTTCGCCGTTGTGCTGTTGCTGGCCGAGCCAGAATTGTTCCAGGGCATGCCTGGCGCGTTCACTGCCGTTATCGCTGGGGAGCGCGCTGGGCTGGCCAGGCGGAGTCAGGTGGGCAGGCTTCAAGACATGATCTCCCGCAGGTGCTGGCCGTTAGCGAAGCGCTGTCGGCTCGGGCATGGGGGCAAGTATATGAAGGCCAACCTGACGAGAAGGTGAGGGCGATATTACAGTTCTGAAAGACAAGCGTCTGTGAAGAAGTTTTAACGTCGAGCGGGTCTCGCACCCGCCCGGCGCGCGGGCTCAGAGAATGGCCAGCGGGTATTCGACGATCAGGCGAAACTCCTCCAGGTCCGACTCGAAGCTGCTGGAGCGCACGGTGGCCTGGCGGATGCGCAGCGACAGGTCCTTGAGGCTGCCGCCCTGCACTACGTACTTGGCTTCGATATCACGCTCCCAGCGGCGCTGGTCGGTCAGCGGATTGCCGTCCGCGTCGCGGCGCATGTACACCGCGTTGGCATTGCTGTAGTCGGCATCGCTGCCTTTGCCATAGCGGGTCATGAACGACAGGCCGGGGATGCCCAGGGGCTGCATGTCGAGGTCGTAGCGGACCATCCACGAGCGTTCCTTCGGCGAGTTGAAGTCGCTGTACTGGATCGAGTTGTCGAGGAAGATCGAGTCCGACTGGCGCAGGTAGTCGAAGTCGTCGTCGCCGTTGTTGCGCTGGTGCGACAGTGACAGGGTGTGGGCGCCATAGGTGGCGCCGACCTTGGCGCTCCAGATGTTGTTGTTCAACTCGCCGAGCAGCTTCTTGCCCTCGTCCACCGCCTTGTAATAGTTGAACCCGGCGAACAGCGAGAACTGGTCGGAGACCGGCCAGGTGGCGGCGGTGCCGAAGTAGTACTGGTCCCAGGCGTCCTTCAGGCGGCTGCTGTAGAGGCTGACGCTGAGGTGCTTGTTCAGGCTGTAGTCGCCGCCGAAGTAGGCGACCCAGGGCGAGTCGACCTTGCCGGCATAGAAGGTGGCGAAACCATCGCGCATGCTACTGCTGTCGGGCTGGCTCATGCTGTGCAGGCGTCCGCCCTGGACACTCAGGCCGTCGATGCTGGTGTTTTCGAAGGTGGCCCCACGAAAGCTCTCCGGCAGCAGGCGCGAGTCGCCGTAGTGCACCACCGGAGTTTTCGGGAAGACGTCGCCGACCTTGATCACCGTATCGAGCAGGCGCATTTTCGCCGCGCCGCCGACCTTGCTGTAGTTGTCGGCCGGGTGGTTGTCGTCGTCCACCGGCAGCATGTTGAAGGATCCGCGCCCGCCGCTGCGGCCGGTGCCGGAGTCGAGCTTGAAGCCATACATGGCAAAGGCATCGAGGCCGAAACCGACGGTGCCCTGGGTGAAGCCGGACTCGAACTTGCCGATCAGCCCCTGGGCCCAGGCTTCGGAATAACCGTTGCCGGTGGGGCTGGACTGGCCCTTGCGATCGTCGCGATTGAAGTAGTAGTTGCGGGCCAGCACGTTGAGGCGGCTGCCTTCGATAAAACCTTCGGGCTGGTCGTCTGCCGCGTTCACGGCCAATGGGCCGAGTCCCAGTACCGCGGAAAACACGGACAGGGACCAGCGGGTTTGAGTGCGCATGTTGTTTGCTCCTGGATATGGGCAGCTATCAGCTGTTATGTCGCCTGGGGCGTTCTTGTTAGTTGTACTCGCGAACCGTCTGGTTAACGGCTGGAGTCAACGCCGATAGTTGCAAACAACAGATAACGCGGAGGTGATCCGGTTATTACAATTCTGCAAGAATAGAAGCTGTAAGTTGTTTTTGGTGGCAGATGAAAGCCTTGTTTTATAAGGGGTTTGCTCAGTGGCAAGAAAAGGTTTTGGTTTTATTGCAAATAAGTAATGTGCGCGTGATCTTCCTGACAGGGGCCACTGGTTATCCTCGTTGCAACTAACCAAAACGAGGAAACAGTCATGAAGTTATTTAAATTGAGTATGGCCGCGCTGGTACTTTCCATTTCGTCCCTGGCCATGGCCGAAGGCGGCGGCGACCGCACCTTCGACCGCGCCATGCAGGCGAACGAGCGGGCCATGGCGGCCTACGCGGCGAAGCAGGGCAAGGAGGCGCCGGTGGTGGAAAACTATCGCTACGGCATGCCCCTGGATGTGCAAAAGGTGGTCAGCGTGACGCCGCTGGCCAAGGCCTGCAACCCGGTGCCGTCACGCATGACCTACGAGGATTCGGCCGGCCAGCTCAAGACCCTTGAGTATCAGGTCATGGGCCAGTGCCGCACCAATGGCAGTTAATCCTCGGCGTCCTCATGGGGCGGGGGAAGCGGTTCGAGGGCGACGATCATGTCGATTTCCACCGCGGCATTCTTTGGCAACTGATAGACCCCGAGGGACGTGCGGGTGTGCACCCCGGCCTCGGCAAAGATCGAATAGAGCACTTCGGAGGCCGCGTCGGCGACTTCACTCTGCTGGGTGAAGTCAGCGGCGCTTTGCACATAGACGTTGAGCCGCAGGACTTTTTTCACCCGCTGCAGATCGCCCAGCAACTGAGCGAGGATCGCCAGGGCACGCATTGTACAAATACGCGCGGCATATCGGCCGTCCTCCAGCGACACATCGCCACCGACCCGGCCGACCACCTTTACGCTGTTGTCGATGCGCGGGATCTGCCCGCTGACGTACACCTCGTCGCCGTTCTGCACCGCGGGCACGTAGTTGCCACCGATGCGCATTTCACCGTCGAAAGCGTGTCCCAGACGGGCCGCCACCTGGTCGAACAGGGCCTTGCGTGAAGCCTCCATAGATTGCACTCCGTCGATTGCCGTTGATTTTCCAGAGCAGGACTATAGCCCCTCTTCCGGGCTCCTGAGCATGGGCTGTAGCCCCGCAGGGCCGGGGCCTGAGCCGTTTCAAAGTTTTTTAGTCGGATATGTCTTACGGGCTCTTCAGAAAAATACTCTAGCGCCGATGGCTAGAGACAATGCTGCCCACTATTACTGCCCATCGGTGCATCCCATGTTCAACAAAAGCCTGAAGCAAGAGCTGTTGGCTCTACGCGAAGAACTCTCGAGCCTGCAGCAAGTGAAGGACAGCCTCGACAGCGAAATGCTGGTGCTGATTCTCGGTCCCGATGGACGCATTCTGTCGGCCAACGACAACTTCAACCAGGAAATGCTCTACAGGGGCAGCGAATTGGTCGGCCGTCACATCGAGGACATCGTGCCGGCTCACGTCAAGACCGATGAGTTCCACCACCGTTTCAAGGCGACGCTGACCCGTGGCGAGCACTTTGCCGGCGCGGTACGCCTGCTGCGTGGCAATGGCCAGGAAGCCTGGCTGCGCTCGATCTCCCAGCCGGTCCGTGATTCCCAGGGGCGGATCAAGCAGTTCTCGATCTACTCCAGCGACCTGACCCGCACCATCGAAGCCTCTCGCGAGCACGAGAACCTGATCGGCGCGCTGGTCCGCTCCACGGCGGTGATCGAGTTCGACCTCAACGGCAACGTGCTGACGGCCAACGAGCGTTTCCTCCACGGCATGGGCTACAGCCTGGCGCAAATCCAGGGCAAGCATCACCGCACCTTCTGCGAACCCGAGGAGTACAACAGCGCGGAGTACCAGGCGTTCTGGAGGCGCCTGAACGCCGGCGAGTTCGTCGCCGGGCGGTTCAAGCGCATCGACAGCTACGGCCGCGTGGTCTGGCTCGAGGCTTCCTACAACCCGGTGGTCGATGCCAACAACCGGCTGTACAAGGTGGTGAAGTTCGCCACCGTGATCACCGACCAGGTGAACCAGGAGCAGGCCGTCGCCGAGGCGGCGAACATCGCCTACAGCACCTCGTTGCAAACCGACAACAGCGCCCAGCGCGGCACCACCGTGGTGACCGAGGCGGTGAACGTGATGCGCGACCTGGCCAAGCACATGCAGCAGGCCGGTGAAGGCATCGAGGCGCTGAACGAGCAGTCGCTGGTGATCGGCACCATCGTCAAGACCATCAGCGGCATCGCCGAGCAGACCAACCTGCTGGCGCTCAACGCGGCCATCGAAGCGGCGCGGGCCGGTGAACAGGGGCGCGGCTTTGCCGTGGTGGCCGACGAAGTCCGGCAACTGGCCTCGCGTACCAGCAAGGCTACCGACGAAATCGTCGGCGTGGTGCGGCAGAACCAGGACATGGCGCGCGAGGCCGTGGCGCTGATGACCGATGGCAAGGCGCAGGCCGAGCAGGGCCTGGCCCTGGCCGCCGAAGCCGGCACGGTAATCGTCGAGATCCAGGACGGCGCGCAGAAGGTGGTGAGCGCTGTCGGCCAGTTCGCCAACCAATTGTCGAACTGAGTCCTGTCCCTGACCCGGCGTCAGCCCTGTCTGTCGTTTTCGAGATGGGGCGCGACCAGGGTTTCGAACCATTCGATAAAGGCGTTCAGCCGACGCGAGCGATGGTTGCGATTGGGGTAGAGCGCGGAGATCGCCATGGACGCGGGGCGAAACTCGGGCAGGACTTCCACCAGTTCACCGCTGTCGAGCAGGTACTGCACATCGAAGCGCGGAATCTGGATCAGGCCCAGCCCGGCCCGGCAGCAGGCGATGTAGTTTTCGGCGTTGTTGACGATCACCCGGCTGGGCAGGTTCAGTTCCAGCTCGTGACCTTCGGCCAGGTATTCCCAGGGTTGTTCGCGGCCCGTGCTGGGGGAGCCGTAGCCGACCATCCAGTGACCGTCGACCAGGTCGCCCGGCGTCTGTGGCAGGCCGTGCCGGGCCAGGTATTCGGGGCTGGCGCAATTGATCAGGGCCAGGTTGCCCAGGCGCCGGACGATCAGGCTGCTGTCGCGCAGGGTGCCGACGCGGATCGCGCAATCCACACCCTCCTGCACCAGATCGATGGAACGGTCGGTGGAGCCCAGGGCCAGTTTCAGGCTGGGGTAGCTGGCGAAAAGCTCGGGCAGGGCAGGGGCGATCAAGCGCCGGGCGATCCGGCTGGGCACGTCGACATTGAGCCGGCCGCAGACGTCCAGCAGACGAGTGTGAAACAGCTGCTCGAGTTCCACCGCATCGCTCAGCAACAGACGCGCGCGCTCCAGCAGGACCGCGCCGTCGGCGGTCAGTTGCACCTGGCGCGTGGTGCGGTGCAACAGGCGCGTGGCAAGGGCGGTTTCCAGTTGCTGCACCGCTGCCGACACGGTGGCCCGGGGCAGTTCAAGGGCATGCGCGGCCTTGATGAAACTGCCCATGTCGGCCACCTGGATGAATACACGGTATTGCTCGAGCTTATCCATGGATGGGGCGGGGTCCGAAGCTTGTAGTGCGTGTGTCTTTTGTAGGAGCGAGGCTTGCCCGCGATAGCGCTGTGTCAGGCACACCGCCATCGCGGGCAAGCCTCGCTCCTACAGGGGCATGTCGCACTTGATGGCGATTTCTTCCAAACGCCAATCTACCTCGCCCTCTGGCGGATTACCCGTGGTGATGACAACCGTCGATCAGAAGGGCGGGCCTCACTTGGTGGTGTAGCCGCCGTTGATCAGCAGGGTCTGGCCGGTGATCCACCAGCCGTCGGTGACCAGGTGACGGATGAAGGGCACCACGTCCTCGATGTCGGTCAGGCCGGTCTTGCTGAAGTCGGACAGCGCCGCGGCGGTCTTGTGGTAAGCCACGGCGTCCGCGCCTTCGGCCGGGTAGAAGAATGGCGTGTCCATCGGCCCCGGGCCCACGGCGGTCACTGAGATGCCGCGGGCGCCGAACTCCTTGGAGGCGGCACGAGTGAAGTGTTCCACCGGTGCCTTGGCCCCGCCGTAGGCGGCATAAAAGGGGGTGTAGGCGCCGAGCAGCGAGGTCACCAGTGTTACCAGCTTGCCGTGGTCCTCCAGGTGTTTGCCGGCTTCCTTGATAAAGAAGAACGCGCTCTTGGAGTTGACCGCGAACATGTCGTCGTACTCGGCTTCGCTGATCTCGACTATGGGTTTTTTCAGGACCTTGCCCACGGTGTTGATGGCGATGTCGATCTTGCCGAAACGGGCCTTGGCGTCGCTGAAGAGTTTCTCCACGGCCGCGGCGGTGGTCAGGTCGGCCTGCCAGGCCTGGGCATCGACGCCCAGGTTCTTGATCGCCGCCACGGTCTGGTCGGCGTCGGTCTTGCTGGCGGCGCTGTTGTAATGCACGGCGATGGCCTGCACGCCATGGGCGGCCAGGTCCCGGGCGATCAGGCCGCCCAGGTTCTTCGCGCCACCAGCGATCAATGCGACCTTGTTTTTCAGAGAATGGTCTGCCATGGAAAAGCTCCTTCAGCCTGTGAGGTGAAGGCCCAGTCTAAGCAGCCGCGAGTCAGGGATAAGCCCGGTCAATCTGGATGGATTGTCCAGGAAAAATGCCCAATCACGGCTGCTGCCCAGAACCGGGATGTCGCTACAATCGACTCTTTTTTCCCGGAGCCTTACCCATGAGCGCATCCCACCGGCGTCAGGTGCCCCTGGCCAAGGCCTATCGTCTGCTCAACCACGGGCCGACCGTGCTGGTCAGCGCCGCCCATGGCGGCCAGCGCAACATCATGGCCGCGGCCTGGGCTATGCCCCTGGATTTCGAGCCGCCGAAAGTCGCCGTGGTGCTCGACAAATCCACCTGGACCCGCCAACTGCTGGAAGCCTCCGGCACCTTCGTGCTCAACGTGCCGTGCGCCGCCCAGGTCGATATCGTGCAGACCCTGGGTTCCACCTCGGGCCTGGAGCTGACCCGCGACCAGGGCCGCGACAAGTTCGAGCTGTATGGCCTGCCGACCTTCGCCGGCGAGCTGATCGACGCGCCGTTGCTCGATGGCTGCGTGGCCTGGCTGGAATGCCGGCTGCTGCCGGAGCCGGACAACCATGAACGCTACGACCTGTTCCTCGGCGAAGTCATCGCCGCCCAGGCTGATGACCGGGTGTTCAGCGACGGCCGTTGGCATTTCACCGGGCACGATGCCTTGCGCACCTTGCACCATGTGGCGGGCGGGCATTTCCTGAGGATTGGCGACCCGCTGGACGGCAAGACCCTGCCATCCCCTCAAGGAATGTCGTAACCCCGTAGCCCTGTAGCCGCTGCTTACCAGCTGACAGTGTTCAGGGCATCGGCGAAGACCTTGAGTTTGGGCGAGTACTGGCGCGACGGCGGATAGACCAGCGACAGCGCTCGGCTGCGCCCGGAAAAGGCCTGCAGGATCGGCACCAGGCGGCCGTCGGCGAGGGCGTCCTCGACGGCGAAGTTCATCAGTTGGGCGATGCCGAAACCACCCAGCACCCCGTCCACCAGCGCGTCGCCGATATCGAAGATCAGCCGGCTGGGCACGCTGACATCGCGCACCTTGCCGTCGAGCATGAACTGCCAGTCCACCAGGCGCCCGCTGCGCAGGTTACGCACGGTCAGGCAGTTGTGCTGTTGCAGTTCTTCCACAGTCCGCGGCGTGCCATGGCGCGCCAGGTAGGCTGGGGACGCCACTGTGACCCAACGCAGCGGCGCCAGGGGCCGGGCGATCAGGCGCTGGTCCTGGATCTCGCCGGTGCGCAGGATGGCGTCGAAGCCTTCGTCGACGATATCCACCAGGCGATCGGTCATCACCGCCTCGATGCTCAGGTCCGGGTATTGCTCGGTCAGGCGGCCGATCAGCGGCATCACCACCTTGCGTCCGAACAGCGACGGGGTGCTGATCTTCAGCAGGCCGGTAGGCGAGTCGCGGCGGTCCAGCAGCAGGCTTTCGGTCTGCGCCAGTTCGGCCAGCAGCGGCGCGGCGCGCTCCACCAGCAGCTTGCCGTCCGGGGTCAGGCTGACGCTGCGGGTGTTGCGTTGCAGCAGGCGCACGCCCAGTTGCTGCTCCAGGCGCGAGATGGCCCGCGACAGGCCGGACTGGGTCAGCCGCAGATCGCCGGCGGCACGGGTGAAGCTGCGGGTCTCGGCGACCCGGACCAGCAGACGAACGGCGTTCAGATCCATGATTAAAGTCATCACTGAAAGAGCAATGACGGTATTTATCATCTAATCGGCATCAAAGAAACTGAGGGCCCTCTATTCATGCAAGGACTCGACGCGATGCCCGCCACCTCTTCAGCCAGGCCGTCCGGCTGGATGCTGCTCCTGCTGGCCAGCGCGCAGCTGATCATCGCCCTGGACGCGACCATCGTCTTCGTCGCCTTGCCGGAGATCGGCAGCCACCTGGGATTTTCCGCGCAACAGCTGCAATGGGTGGTCAGTGCCTACAGCGTAGCCTTCGGCGGCTTTCTGCTGCTGGGCGGTCGGGCGGCCGACCTGTTGGGCAAGCGCCGTTTCTACATCGTCGGGCAAAGCCTGTACGCCCTGGCTTCGCTGGCTGGCGGCCTGGGCGGTAGCGCCTTGCTGCTGGTGCTGGCGCGGGCGGTGCAGGGTGTCGGCGGGGCCATGCTGTTCCCGGCGACGCTGGCGCTGATCAACAGCCATTACGCCGAAGGGCCGGCGCGCAACCGGGCGTTCGCGGTATGGAGCGCGGCCTCGGCGGCGGGCCTGGCCCTGGGCGCGCTGCTGGGGGGCGTGCTGACCCAATGGTGGGGCTGGGAAGCGGTGTTTCTGGTCAACGTACCCCTGGCCGGCGCCTGTGCCCTGTTGGCCCGGCGCTGGATTCCGGCCGATGGCGAGCGTGAGCGTGGCCGGCGTTTCGACCTCGGCGGCGCCTTGACCGTGACGGTGGGCGGCACGCTGCTGGTGTTCGCCATTGTCCAGGGCCCGGAATGGGGCTGGAGCGCACCGACGACCCTGGGCTGTGGCGCGCTGGCGCTGTTCCTGCTCGGCGTGTTCGCCTGGATCGAACAGCGTGGCCACGACCCGCTGATGCCACTGCGCCTGTTGGCCCATCGCGAGCTGCGCCTGGCGATGTTTCTCACGGCCCTGTTCATGAGCAGCTTCGGCGTGCAGTACTACTTCCTCGCGTTGTACTTCCAGCAGGTCTACGGCTACAGCGTGCTGCAAAGCGGCGTGGCGTTTCTGCCGGCAACCCTGTTGTGCACCTTGGGCATCTGGCTGGCCGAACGTTCATTGTTGCGTTTCGGGCTGCGGGCGACCCTGGTCAGCGGTCTGCTCCTGGGGGCGCTGGGCATTGGCGGGGTGTATGTGGCGCTGCCCGACGGGGCGGGGTTCTGGAGCCTGATGCCGGGCATCGTGGTGCTGAGCATCGGCCAGGGCATGACCTGGACCGCCATGTGGGTTTCGGCCGGGCAGGGCATCGCGCCGGGCGAGCAGGGCGTGGCGGCGGGCATTGCTTCCACCAGCCAGCAGATCGGCGGGGCACTGGGGCTGGCGCTGCTGGTGTCCCTGGCCAACGCCGGCCTGGGCGGCTCGCAGGCCGCCGGCATCGAACAGGCGGTGGGCGCCAGTGCGTTGCTCGCCCTGTTGGGGGCGCTGCTGGCCTTGCGCTTGCGAGTACCTACGGCCCAAGGCCTGGCGGCGGCCGCCGAACGCGGTTGAGGTTGTAGCCGCTGCCGAGCAACGCGAGGCTGTGAACGAGGACGCACTCCTCGCCAAACCTGCGCATGCGGTTTTCCTTGAGGAATGCATTGCCCGTCTTTACGGCCGCTGCGCTGCCGATCGCAGCCTCGCTTCGCTCGGCAGCGGCTACAGAGGCTCAACCCCGGGGCAACTCAGATCCACACATCGTTGGCCGCCGTGCGTTCGCCACCTTCTTCGCCGGTGTTGCGCACGCCCTTGGGTTCGATCAGCAGCAGCTTGACCTCCTGCTCGGCGTACGGCTTGTGTTTCACCCCCTTGGGCACGACAAACATTTCGCCCTGGTTGATCGTCACCTGGCCGTCGGCAAAGTCGATGCGCAGTTGGCCTTCGAGGACGATAAAGGTCTCGTCGGTGTCCGGGTGGTCGTGCCAGATGAAGTCTCCTTGCAGCTTCACCAGTTTGAACTGGTAGTCGTTCATCTCGGCGATGACGCGGGCTTGCCAGTGGTCGTCGAACAGGCTGAGTTTGTAGGCGAAGTTCAGGCTCTGGTAGGGGATGGGTGCGGTGCTGGCCGGGTTCATGGTGCGGCTCCGTAAAGAGGTGATCGGGTCTCTACGGTAATCAGCGCGGTGCTGCGGTTCTTGTACGATTGTGCGTGCCGGGCGGCGTTCAGCGGCCGTGCATTTTCAGCCAGCGGGCCGGCGGCAGGCCGTAGGTCTTGCTGAATTGCCGGGTCATGTGGCTCTGGTCGGTGAAGCCGGCCAGCAGCGCCGCACTGACCAGCGACTGGCCTTGCAGCAACAGCGCCCTGACCAGGTCCAGGCGGCGCATGGTCAGGTAACGATAGGGGCTGGTGCCGAACAGCAGGCGAAAGTCCCGCGACAGGCTCCAGCGGTCGCGACCGCTGTGGGTGGCCAGTTCGTCGAGGCTGATGCTCTGGTCCAGGGCGCTGTGCATATATTCCCGCGCACGCTCCGCGGCCTGATAGTCAAAGCGCTGCGTCGGCCGGGAAACTCCGGAAACGGCATTCAGCGCATGGGCCAGATCGAACAGCGCGTCTTCCTGTTCCAGCGGATCCAGCGGGCTTTCCATGCTGCGCAGCAAGGTGTCGGTGGCGGCGAACAAGCGTGGGTCGGTAGACAGACCGTTCTTGATGAAGGGCAGCGGCTGGCCGCCGAGGATCTGCTGGATCAGCGCCGGCTCGATATAGAGCATGCGGTAATGGAACCCGTCCTGGGTGCCGGCCTCGCCGTCGTGGACTTCATCCGGGTGCAGGACCATGGTCCCGCCCGGCAGGTTGTGGCGCCAGCCGCCGCGGTACTGGAAGCTCTGCACCCCGGACAGCGTGCGGCCGATGGCGTAGGTGTCGTGACGGTGCAGGTCGTAGCCATGACCGGCGAAAAACGCCTCGATACGCTCCAGCCCCCGGGCGGGAGGCGCGCGGTGGACCCAGTCTTTACGGGGGGCAGGCTTGCCCATGGAACTGTCCTCGACAACAACCTCAGGCCAATACGGTAACCCAGGAGGGCGCACCTGTCTTCAGCGCGTCATCCGCCCGCGCCGGCTTTCTCGGCCTGTTTGCCAAGGGTGCCGAACTCGATCGGCGTCTTGATGTAGAACAGGGCGATGTCTTCGCTCTCCAGGCGTTCGAACAGCCGAGTGCATTCCTCTGCGGTGAGCGCCAGGCGGACCTCGATGGGTTGGTCGGCGATTTCGAAAAAGTGCGCGGAGTGCAACCGACCGGTGTGGCCGAAGCCTTCGATGGCGGTGCCCATGGTGGCGCCGCGCAGGCCCAGTTCATTGGCCAGGTCGACGAGCCAGTCACCGACCATCTTGCCGTGATAGCGGCGATTTTGCTGGGTGAAGAAAATCACCAGGAAACCGTTCATGAGCGTTCTCCAATGGCCTCCATTACTTTCAGCATAGTCTCGGGCTAGGGCGGGGGGCCCTATGTCTAGGGTCATTCCGCTGGACGTGATGCTGGGCCGGCGCAAGGTCAAGCCCCGCGCCCCTGGACGCGATCTGCCAATACCTGGAGTGTCAGCCGGGCGACCTGTTGATCCATGAGCCCGAGGTGGAGTAGCGTCAGCCTCCCTTCACGCGATAAAGGCGGCCTGTGTCATGGCGCTTGAACATTTGCTGTATGCCGGCCCGCTGCTGTCGCTGGCGTTGCTCTGGACCGTGGCCGTGGTCACGCCGGGGCCGAATTTCTTTACCACGGCGCAATTGGCTGCCAGTTGCTCGCGTCGCCATGGCATGACCGCCGCGTTGGGCGTCGCCACCGGCACGGTGCTCTGGGGGCTGGCCGGCGGCCTGGGGATCAAGTCGCTGTTCAGCGCGGCCCCGGCCTTGTACCTGGCCTTCAAGATCGCCGGCGGCTGCTACCTGATCTACCTGGGCCTGAAGCAGTTCAGGCGCAAGCCGGCGTCGGCCGAGGCTAGCAATGGCTTGCCTGGCGAACCGGGCCGCAGCCTGTTCTCGGCTTATCGTCTGGGTTTTCTCGGCAACATGACCAACCCCAAGTCGGCGCTGTTCGTCGCCACCATTTTTGCCACCTCGATGCCGGCGTCACCGCCGCCGTTGCTGCTGGCCCTGGCGGTGCTGACCATGGCCTCGCTGTCGTTCACCTGGTACTGCTGCGTCGCGCTGTTTTTCGCCAGCAACCGCATGGCTGCCGTCTATAGTCGTTCACGCAAATGGCTGGACCGCTTTGCCGGCAGCTGCTACCTGCTGTTCGGCGCCCATCTGGTGGCCAATCGCTGAAGCCGGGGCCGGACGCACTCCATGGATTTTCAGGGTCAGGAGACAGGACATGAGCTTCGCTTTTCGCCCCGTGCAGGAGCGGGATATTTCACTGATCTGCGGTTTTGCCCGTGATCCCGGTGAGCTGTTTTTCTTTTTCCCGGCGGCCAGCTGGCCGCTGACCCATGAGCAACTGCGCGTCTCCATTGCCCAGCGCTCCGATTCGACAGTGATCGAGCGAGACGGCCAGGTGCTGGGTTTCGCCAACTTCTACCAGTGGGAAACCCAGGGCACCTGCACCATCGGCAATCTCATCGTCGATCCCGAGGCCCGCGGCGAGGGCGTCGCCGGGCAGCTGATCGGCGAGATGCTGCGCATCGCCCGGGACAAACACCAGGCCGCACAGGTGACCCTGTCCTGTTTCAATGACAACGTGGCGGGCCTGCTGCTGTATCCGAAGCTGGGGTTCGTGCCGTTCGCCATCGAAGAGCGCCGGAACAAACAGAATCAGCGGGTGGCGTTGATCCACCTGCGACATCAGCCGGCTTGAGTGGTCCGACTCACCGGTGAATCACTTTTTTAACGGGAACAAAGCATGAGCAAGCTGCGGGTCGGGATTATTTTTGGTGGCCGTTCGGCCGAACACGAAGTGTCGCTGCAGTCGGCGCGCAACATTGTCGATGCGCTGGATCGTGAGCGCTTCGAGCCGGTGCTGATCGGCATCGACAAGAACGGCCACTGGCACCTCAACGACACCTCGAACTTCCTGATCAACCAGGAAAACCCAGCGCTGATCGCCCTCAACCAGTCCAATCGCGAACTGGCGGTGGTGCCGGGCAAGGCCAGCCAGCAACTGGTGGAAACCTCCAGCCAGGAACTGCTGGGCCACGTCGATGTGATTTTCCCCATCGTCCACGGCACCCTTGGCGAAGACGGCTGCCTGCAAGGCCTGCTGCGCATGGCCGACCTGCCGTTCGTGGGCTCCGACGTGCTGGGTTCGGCGGTGTGCATGGACAAGGACATCAGCAAGCGCCTGCTGCGCGATGCCGGCCTGGCGGTGACGCCCTTCATCACCCTGAACCGTGCCACCGCGGCGCGCACCGACTTTGCCCAGGCGCAAAGCAAACTGAGCCTGCCGATGTTCGTCAAACCGGCGAACCAGGGCTCGTCCGTGGGCGTGAGCAAGGTCACCAGCGAAGCGCAATACCACGCTGCCATCGAGTTGGCGCTGGGCTTCGATGAAAAGGTCTTGGTGGAGTCGGCGGTCAGTGGTCGCGAGATCGAATGCGCGGTGCTGGGTAATGATCAGCCGATCGCCAGCGGTTGCGGGGAAATCGTCGTTGGTAGCGGCTTTTATTCCTATGACAGCAAATACATCGACGACCAGGCGGCCCAGGTGGTGGTGCCGGCGGATCTCAGTGAGGAAGTCAGCGAGCGCATTCGCACCCTGGCCGTCGAGGCGTTCCAGGTGCTGGGCTGTTCGGGGCTGGCGCGGGTCGATGTGTTCCTGACCCAGGGCGGCGAAGTGCTGATCAACGAGATCAATTCGCTGCCCGGTTTCACCCGCATCAGCATGTACCCGAAGCTGTGGCAGGCCGCGGGCATGACCTACAGCGAACTGGTCAGCCGCTTGATCGAACTGGCGCTGGAGCGGCATGCGGCGCGCCAGGCACTGAAAATCAGCCGCTGAATCCGGGAGTGAAAAATGAGCGTTACCACTGAAGCGTCGCAGTACCTGTTTTCCTACGGCACCTTGCAGGACAAGGCCGTGCAACTGGCCAATTTCGGTCGCGAACTGGAGGGGAGTGCGGACGCGCTGCCGGGTTATGAACAGGCCTGGGTGGAGATCACCGACCCCGAGGTGCTGGCCACCAGCGGCAAGACCCATCACCCGATCCTGCGCCCGGGCAACGCGGCCAGCGCGCCTATCCCGGGCACGGTGTTTCGCATCACCGCCCAGGAGCTGGCTGCGGCGGACAGCTACGAGGTGGCGGACTACAAGCGCGTGAGCGTGGTGTTGCAGTCCGGGATCGAGGCGTGGGTGTATGTGAGCGTTTGAGGCGCCGGGCTCAGTTCACAGTCTTGGCCATGTAAGCGCTGCCCCGATGCCCCTTGAAGGTCATCAGCCGGCTCAGGCACGCCCTATCCAGGAGTACTGAAAGGACTTTTCTTCGCCCCGGTGGCCGCGGCGGCGATAGCTGGCCAGGGTCGGGCTGGAACAGTAGGTGCAGTGCTCGCAGTGTTCGATCTGTTCATCGCTGATGCCCGCCACGCGCAGCAGGTTCAGGGCATAGCCGCTCAGGTCGAACCACAGCGAGTCCGGCCGGGTCGGTGGCGGCGGGGCAATCTCCGGGGGCAGCCGTGGCGTGGGGCGCTCCTGGCTCCAGGGTGCCTGTTCCTGCGACCACAGGTGGCCTTGGGTGGCCGCCAGGGTGTCGATGAACTCCGGGCTGACTTCGTAGCAGCAAGGCTTGATCGAGGGGCCGAACGCCACGCGCAACTGATGGGCGGCGATGCCCTTGGCGGCGAAGCGTTGCAGCACATTGTCGATGATGCCGCCGTGCAGGCCTTTCCAGCCAGCATGGACCGCGGCGACCCACGAGGCGTCTTCACTGCTGATCAGCAGCGGCAGGCAGTCGGCTGTAATCACCGCTATAGGCCGGCCGGTGCGGGTGAACACCGCGTCGCCGCGGATGATGCCGCTGGGCAGCGTGGTGCTGGCCTCGACCACCTCGCCGGTATGGGCCTGGGAGCAGAAGAACAGGTTGGCAGGCAGTGGTGCCCCGATCCGAGAAAACTCGTGACGGATGCCTGGTATCTGCTTCAACACTGGCGCCTGGAAACTCATCGGACCTTCGCTCTGTTGCTGTGGATGAGCTACAGAGCATAGCGGGATCATGAGTCCTTTTGCTGACAGAGACCTGTCAGCTGGTCGGCTGCTTGTCCGATCGAGGCATCAGTTTTTCAGCGGGATATAGAGTTCGACCACGCTGTCCGGGTGCATCGGCCCGAAAAAACGCTCCCCGGTGTACTCGAATTCCACCCCTTCATCGGCCCGCATCCCGGCGGCCGGCAGCCATTCGCTGTAGGCGGCGCGGAAGGTTTCCGGCAGGGTCTGCACCGTGCCCCGATGCTCGACCCGGGCGTATTGGCGGGCGGGGATTTCCAGTTCCACCATGCCTTCTACCAAGGGCGCCTCGGCGCTGACCGGCAGCCCGGCGACATAACGCCACTGCCCGTCGCTCAAAGGCTGGCAAATACCGTAAGTGCCGACCGGTTCGGCCAGGCGCTGGATCTCCTGCTCGCGCGGTTCGAAGCGCTGCCACAACTCGGCAATCGACCCCTGGTCATCCTGCTGCCAGGCCATGCCGATGATGCGCTGCGCCGCCAGCGTCACCCGCACCGGTGTCTGCGGTGCCGGCAGGCTGCGTTCGGGCTGCGCCAGATAACGCTGCAACTGGCCGAGCACGTTCTGGCTGCGGGCGATCTGCGTTTCCAGCTCACCGGCATGGGCCTGCAACGCCTGGCGCAGACTCAACACACTGTGCAATGCACCGCTGTCCGCCAGCCCGCGAATCTCCTCCAGCCCCATGCCCAACTGCCGCAACCAGACAATGCGCCCCAAGGGGCCGATCTGCTCCGGCTTGTAATAGCGATAACCGTTGTCTTGCCCGGTCAGCGCCGGGGTAAACAGGCCGATGCTGTCGTAGTGGCGCAAGGTCTTGGTGGTGAGGCCATGGCAGCGGGCCATTTGACCGATGGTGAGCATGCAAACGTCCTTTTTTGTGGTGAGGGTCGAGCGGCACTTTAGGGGGTTACCTAAGGGCAAGCTCAAGGCGGTTTTCTCTTTTTTCTGCTTGCCACGCGTGAGGGACGTTCGGACCTGTCATGGGGGGCCACATGACAGTGCCCTCGTGGGCGACGAGGGCATAGGGAGGCTGACAAGGCAGTCTGTGATTAGCAGATAGAACCGCTCAGACCGACTTCACCGGCTTGATCAGGCTCTCGGCGGGGATGCCGAACAGTTGGTGCAGCTTCCAGATCATCGGCAGGGTCAGGGCGCGTTTGCCGTTGAGTACTTCGTAGACCCGGTTGGTTCGGCCGATGGCCGGGGCCAGGTCGGCGGCCGAGAGGCCCGATTGCTCCATGCGGAACTTGATGGCATCGATCGGGTTGGGCAGGTCGACCGGGAACTGTTTGGCTTCATAGGCTTCGATCAGGGTGATCATCACGTCGAAGTAATCGCCTTGCGCGGTGCCGGGCTCTGGCTCGTTATCGAACAGTACGGACACCTGCTTGAGTGCCGCGCGGTAGTCCTGATCGGTGTGAATGGGGCGAATCTGCATGCTCGTTACTCCATTTCAACGCTGTCGGCGTCGATGGCATCGTACTGCTGGTGAGTGCCAACGAACTTGATGTAGAGGGCGCCAAAGCGGTAAGCCACGGCCACTACCAAGCGGTAGTCATTGCCTTTGATGTTGAACACCACGCGACGGCTTTTAAGAATGCTGGCGCTGCAAAACTGGTCCTTGATCTGCGCCGGGGTGGACCAGCTGGCATTGCGCGCTTCATCGATCCAGGCCAGAAGCGGTTGTTCGACATCCGGGTGCTTTTCCCAGAACGTCTTCAAATGACTGACGGCGATAATCCTCATGGCTCGAATCCTAGTCCCGTGCTGGGACTTAAGCAATGGAGTGAGAGAGGAAGGCGATGGACGGACAGTCATCGAGGCTGCCCGTCCCGCAGGTGTTGCTCAGTACCGATCAGCGCCTGCTGTCATCGCGGTGTGCACATCATCCATCACCGCTTTACCCATCTCACCCAGGTAATGTGCCGCCCAAGCATAGCGGTCCGCCTGCGGTTCCATGGCCGCGTCCAGGGTCAACTGTTTTGCCAGATGTAGCAGCAACGAAGCGTGTTCCAGGGCATCGGCCAGGGGCACGTCGGCGTTGACCCGCAACAGCGGGCGTTTGCCTTCGCCACAATTGGCAAAGGTTATTTCGCCGAGGGTGTGCAGGGCGGAAGGGGACGGATTGAGGGTGTGTTTCATGGTGACGAATCCTTTCGTTTGAGGGGATCACCACCGTCTGCCGCCAAGCAGATTAGGGTGGCGAATTGCACAAGGTTGGCGGACCGGCACGAAAGGAACCGGCACCCCCGAAGGGGTCCCTGCGCAATTCGCCATGACACAGAAATGCGGGCACAAAAAAAGCGCCTGCATTTGTGTTTTGGCGCTGTTGCGCCTTTCGTGGTTCGGGCCGCCAAGCCCGTTCGCTGATATTGCAGCGACGGGGCGAAGAATAGCGGGCGGGGAAGAGCGTCGCAACGGCATTGCTACGACATTCTGTGACTATGAGAAACCTATCAGTCGGAAGGCACATCGGCCCCTGTAGCCGCTGCCGAGCCTGCGAGGCTGCAATAGGACCGAAGGTCCTCCAGCGGTCGCAAGATCCCTGCGCCCCCTGCGGGGTCGATCGCAGCCTCGCAGGCTCGGCAGCGGCTACAGAATCAGCACCTTGGCCATTTCCGCGGTAGCCGCCCAGCCCAATCCGGCGTACACCGGCTTGCCCACCTCGGTGGCATGCAACACGGCGAAGCTCAGCCCGCGCTGGATAAATTCGGCTTCTGCCAGCTTCATCAGGGCCGAAGCCAACCCCCGGCGTCGGTAGGCGGGTTCGACGTAGACGTTGAGCACTAAACCACGCTGATCCTGGGTCGGATGGGACGGGTGAGGCGGCCAGTCGATGCTCATCAAGCCAATGGCCGCCACCGGTTGCTGGCTGTCCAGCAGGGCAAAGCCGTAGTAGCGGCCATCGGGCAAACGCTCGCGCAGCCAGGGGCGAAAGTGCTCAGTCATCCGTTGCAGGGCCGCGGGTTCTCCTCCGGCTTCGAGGAACATCGCCTCGCGGTGTCGGCAGACCAGTTCGAGGTCGTCGGCCATCAGCCGGCGCACCGCCAAACCTGAAAAATCGATACCGCCGGGAATCTCGTTCATCGCCTGCACCTCGGCAAAAAAAGTGATGCTAGGGGGGATCAAAAGGCCGCGTCAGACACAGAGCCCAGTAAAAAACGGCATACAGCCTTGGCCACCCATGCCTGTGCTTCTGTGGCGTGAACAATAAAAAGGGCCTGCCTCGCGGCAAGCCCTTGTGGTTTTCCTGCGTTGGTCTCAATCCCCCAACGCTGCCCCTTCGCGCCGTGGGTCGGCGCCGCCGGCCCATGAGGTTTTACCCTGGGCATCACGCACCCGCACGATCGCCTGGGTGCCGCTGGTCATGTCGATATCGGTCACCTCATGCCCCTTGGCTTTCAGTGCTGCTTTCAACCCAGGGGTGAACTGGCCTTGTTCCAGTTCGGTCGGGCCGTTGCGGCTGCCGAAGTTGGGCAGGCTGATGGCGGCTTGCGGGTCGAGGTTCCAGTCGAGCATGCCGATCACCGACTTGGCCACGTACTCGATGATCTGCGAGCCACCCGGCGAGCCGACGGTGGCCAGCAGTTCACCTCTGTTGCGGTCGAAGACCAGGGTCGGCGCCATGGACGAGCGCGGGCGCTTGCCCGGCTGGACGCGGTTGGCTACTGGCTGGCCGTTCTCTTCGGGAATGAAGGAAAAGTCGGTCATCTGGTTGTTGAGCATGAAGCCCTGGACCATCAGGTGCGAGCCGAAGGCCGCCTCCACTGTGGTGGTCATGGACACCGCGCCGCCGAGGTCATCCACGGCCACCACTTGCGAGGTGGAAATGCGCATCGGTGAGCGGTCCGGGGCGTAGGCCACCTGGATGCCCTGGGGCTTGCCGGGTTCGGCCTTGGCCATGCTGCGTTCGCCGATCAAGGCGGCGCGCTGGGCCAGGTACCGTGGGGCGACCAGGCCGGCGATCGGCACCGGGGCGAAGTCCGAATCTGCCACGTACAAAGCGCGGTCGGCATAGGCCAGGCGCTCGGCTTCGGCGATCAGGTGCACGGCTTCAGGCGCCGGCTCCAGGCCGGCCGGCAGGCTGGTCTTGACCGGTTTCAGCGGGGGCAGCGCATAACGCGGGTCGCGGGCTTCCAGCGCCTGCAGGGTGCCGAGGATCTGTGCCAGGGCGATCCCGCCCGACGAGGGCGGCGGCATGCCGCAGACCTGCCAGCGCTTGTAGTCGGTGCACAGCGGTTCGCGCTCCTTGGCGCGGTAGCCTTGCAGGTCGTTGAGCGACAGGCTGCCGGGGTTGGCGTGACCCTGCACCTTGGCGACGATTTCCCGGGCGACCGGGCCTTGGTACAAGGCGTTCGGGCCCTCTTTGGCGATGCGTTCGAGCACGGCGGCCAACTGCGGGTTTTTCAGCAGGGTACCGACGGCTTTCGGCGTGCCATCGGCATTCAGGAAGTAGGCCGCCATGTCCGGCGATTTTGCCAGGTACGGATCGGCGACGATCATGCTGTGCAGGCGCGGGGAGATCGGGAAGCCCTGGGCCGCCAGGCGGATCACTGGCTCGAACAGTTGCGCCCACGGCAGGCGACCGTGTTTTTTATGGGCCAGTTCCAGGGCCCGCAGCACACCCGGCGTGCCCACCGAACGGCCACCGATCTGCGCTTGCGGGAACGGCATGGGTTTGCCGTCCGCTTGCAGGAACAACTTCTCGGTGGCCCCGGCCGGCGCGGTTTCGCGACCGTCATAAGTGCGCACCGCCTTGCCGTCCCAGAGCACGATCAAGGCCCCGCCGCCGATGCCCGACGACTGCGGTTCCACCAGGGTCAGCACGGCTTGCATGGCAATCGCCGCATCGATGGCCGAACCACCCTTGCGCAACATCTCGCGCCCGGCTTCGGCCGCCAACGGGTTGGCCGCGGCCGCCATATGCTGGTC